>JAUZPX010000036.1 GCA_030705695.1 Bacillota bacterium | reverse complement strand
TTATTATCTTTTCCTTTTTTTTTACCTATTTGATTTGATTTTGCTTCCGACAATTTTAATTTCTCTTGGTTTGCTTTTTAATTTATAAATTTTGAAAGCTTTTTCGGCTTCTTTCTTTATATTTAAAAAACGACTCCGTCTTCTGTTTTACTGACTGCTTCAACAAGCTTCTTCCATTTTGCTGATTTTTTATTTCCGATATCAAACGTCGGCCATGAAAAAACAAGAACAGTTGAACTCGGCACAATTGTAAGCAATTCTTGAAATTTCTTGTATTGATTATCAGAAAGCGACTCAACATCAAGGTCAAGCACTTTTATCAAAAGTAAATCAGCCATAAACGGAACAGCCAACGCAGCTTGTGCGATTTCGTCTATTGTCGATTTGCTGTCAAACGTATGAAAATTAAATTCAGACGGATGCTTTCCAACAGCTTTTTCAGAGAGTTTATCTGTGTAATGATGCACAAGAAACTTCTCCTCGCCAAAAATAAAAGCAATGCGAGGCAGCTGCATATTCGTTAATCGTTTTTTAAATTCGGTCTCATTACAAACGGGCATAATTTATTTCCTTTCCCATTTTATAATTAAAAATTCCCTGCTCCTATTGAAACATTATTATCATTAAAACTAATTTTTATATCTCCGTTGTCGGCAGTTGTTATTACATCTCCACCGGAAATCGTTGGATTCATCATACGAGCTTCTGTTTTTTCACTGTTCCCAGATAAAATCAAATACGAATAATGAATTGCTTTTGCATTTTTGGGCGGTTCATTCATTACACAAATTGATGGATTTTGATATGTACTTGGAAGTAATGATGCATCGCCTTTACTTGGGCAAATTAAAATATCTGTATCGCCAATTTTAAGATAAGTCCACACATATTTTCCCTTAACAATATACTTTATCTCAGCGGTGTTAAAAATATTTATCTTATAATCCGTATTAAAATAGGAAGTTTTCTCAGCGTTTTTTGAGGCACGGTCAACTGCATCTGTTTTTCTGCTTGTATTATAAATTAGTAAATTTGAAACTTTGCACGACTGCAACAAATTTTGAGCATATAAATCGCTGTTATCCACATTATTATTATAGGGAACACAGAAAAAGTCAACATTTTTATTCTGACTTTTAATTTGATTAAGAACATTTGAACAATTATAATTGTCACCACTGAAAGCAACTACAGCTTCGCCGTTTTTGTTATGAAGATCAACGGCTATACCCTCTCCGACATTAAATACAGTTAGGAAAGTTGTATTGTAATTTACAAAATAATTTGCAGTACATGTAACTATAAGCAATAATGCCGAAAGCAAAGCCAAAAGTTTAATTCTATTTTTGATAATTTTGAAGCAAAAAGCAATTGCAATTAATAATATTGTAAATGCAAGCCACAATTTAAAATCATTTCGGCTCGTATGTACATAAGCAAACGGAAGATTTGCAAGAAAATTCGTAATCCAAATAATATATTTTGACAAAACTCCTGCAAACAAAGCAAAAGGATAACACAAAAACGAAAGAACTCCGCAATTAAACAATACACTTGCCAAAATAATGAAAACTAGTATAAGTTCAACAACAGGAATTACTAATAAATTTGCGATAATAACAAGAAGCGGAAACTGTTTAAATACAAGAATATAAATCGGCGTAGTAGCAATTAAAGCCGCAGATGTCACAGAAACAATTGAAATAACTGAGAATTTTAATTTCTGTATATGTTTTGCCTTAATAAACGCAGTTTTTTCTGACATAACGTTTTCTAATTTGCCCGCCCAAAGTGCTATACCAATTGCGGCAGAAAACGAAAGAAGCATTCCAAAATCATAAACCGCAAGAGGATTTGTACATGTAAGCAGAATTGCTGCAAAACCTATTGAATTCAAAGGATCGGGCCGTCGGTAAATAATGTATCCGAAAAGCGAGACAACAGCTAAAATTCCGCATCTCATAACAGAAGTTGTAAATCCAGTAACTGCCATGAAGCCAAGAACGCCTAAAATCGTAAGAGCACAATAAAAATGACGCTTTTTTGTAAGTAATTTAAATATTGAAACCAGAATCGAAGTAATGATTATCATATGCATTCCCGAGACAACAATAGCGTGTGCTATCCCGAGATCATTAAAGTTTTCGGCAATATCATCAGGTAAATCCTGTTTATCGCCCAAAAGTATTCCTTTACATAATAATGATGAAGGCGTTGGAAGCATCGAATCGATGGAATTCATAAGTCTCTCTCTAAGATCAACAAAATATCCGTAAACAGGCTTGGATTCAGCTTTTTGCACATATACGCTTGAATCAAAAACAATATAAGAATTGCAGTATATTCCTTTAGATAAATTGTAATTATCGTAAGAACTGCCGCTGTCGCCGTAAAAATGAACACTACACTTAATTGAATCGCCAACATTTGCATCTATGGCTTTTGATGACACGGCGGTAATTTTGACGCTTTGCGGCACATTGTTTTCATTTTTTATGTTAATGCTTTTTGTTTTAAGTTGATATGTATAGGATTTTGTATTATTTTTCGGTGCATCCAAAAGTGTTCCGCAAATTACAGCATCTTTATTTTGTAAGGCATTATGAACAGGTTCAACATAAAATGCCATACAAAAATTATAAGCGAATATTGCTAAAATCGCCACAACTGCCGCAACAGGAATAACAAAATCCTTGCGAAGTTTTTTGCTGAATAGCGAAACTATCAGCACGACAAAAGCAATACCCGCCAAAATATAAGAAGCAAATGCAGAAATATTTACAGCAACCACAAGTACACATAAATAGGTTAAGCCTATTAGCGCTAACGGTCGCCTCATATCTATTCCTCCGAATTATTAATTGTCAAAAAACAACGGTAACGGATTTAAATAAATAATATCATCTCGGTTTATAGCATCGCCTTCTGCCAACACACATGCCTTGCCGACGATATTTCCGCCTGCTTTATTAACAAGCTCGCATACAGCCGCAACGGATTCGCCTGTGCTTATGACATCATCAACAACCAAGACACGCTTTCCTTTAATCAGGTTAGCTTTATCGCCACTTAAATAAAGACTCTGAACATTATCGGTAGTAATTGATTTTACAGACACTGAAATGCTGTCTTTCATATAAAGTTTTTTGCTTTTTCTTGCTACAACATACTGCCTACAACCGATACGAGCCATCTCGTAGCAAAGCGGTATTCCTTTTGCTTCGGCTGTAATTACAATATCATGTTCAGGCACAATTTTCATCAGTTCAGTTGCTGATTTCTCGGTTATTTCAACATCACCGAACATAATAAATGCCGCAATGCTCAGATTCTCATTAATTCTGCAAACAGGTAATTCACGCTTGCATCCGGCAATTGTCATCTCATACTTTTCCATAATATCACCTTATGCCATTTTTCCGTTTAAAACTCTGCCACCCAAAAGGTGAAAATGCAGGTGAAACACTGTTTGTCCAGCTTCAGGTCCGCAATTATTTACAATACGGTAATGCTCAAGTCCAAGGTCTTTTGCAATCTTCGGAATGACAGCAAATATCTTTGCAACAATTTCGCTGTTTTGCTCATTCAGCTCGCTTGCAGCTGAAATATGTACTTTTGGAATTATGATAATATGTACAGGCGTCTGAGGACTAATATCATGAAACGCAAGAATATTTTCATCCTCGTAGACTTTAGTGCTTGGAAGTTCATCGTTAATTATTTTACAAAAAATACAATCAGACACACAAATTACTCCTTGTATAATTATTTACTTATTTTTTGCGGAAATTTTCTTTTCTTCGCCTTTTAAAAGCCGTTTTATATTTTCTTTGTGTTTAATAATGACAATCAAACCTATTACCAGAGAAATCAGAGTTGCGGAAATAATATAGCTCATTGACACAGCACCGCTTGTTCCCTTGTGTGGTAAATAATCAATAAAATAAGTAATACAAAATGGGACAACCGGATAGAGTGCCGCACCTATAATTGAAGCAAGCGAAACGATTTTCTTTACAAATAAAATAATCATAGCGATTACAAGTAAAATTAAAAACACACGCCAATCCACAAGAGCAATCATAGCGGCAAAAGTTACAACACCTTTTCCGCCACGAAAACCGAAAAATGCAGGAAATATATGCCCAAGTATTACAAAAAGTCCTGCAAGATATTTTCCGTAATTTATAATAATATGATGTGTTTCCGCTAACGGAATCTTAGAAAAAATAAACGCACCAACAAGAACAGCAATCGAACCTTTTGCAAAGTCAAGCAAAATCGTCAGTATTGCTTGCGTTTTTCCGACAGAACGCAAAACATTGGTAAAGCCTGCGCTTCCGCTCCCCATATTACGAATGTCTTCATTCTTTGTTGTAATCTTTGTAATAATAATCGACGGGCTAATGCTGCCAATCAAATATGCAATAACAACCACAGCTAAAATATAAAGTATATTGTTGCAAATAAAATTTGCTATACCGTTCAAACAAACCATTCCTTAAATATAATTAAAAATTGAATTATTTATCTTTGTCGCCACGTTCACGAATTACAAAGCGAATCGGAGTACCGACAAGCCCGAAAGTATCTCTTATTTTATTCTCTAAATAACGCTGATATGAAAAATGAAACAGCTCATCTGAATTAACAAAGAACACGAATGTAGGAGGCTTTGTGGAAGCCTGAGTCATATAATAAATCTTGAGCCTGCGTCCTTTATCTGTCGGCGGTTGTACACGCATAACGGCTTCTGCAAGTAAATCGTTTAGCATACCTGTTTTAATGCGCATTGCATTTGAGGAAGCAACTTGCTTGATGAGTTCAAAAAGCTGATCAAGCCTTTGCCCTGTTTTTGCCGAAATAAAAATCATAGGAGCATATGAAATAAACGAAAAATCAGTTTGCAGTGCCTTTCTATACTCATTCATAGTTTTATCTGTCTTTTCAATGGCATCCCATTTGTTTACAGCAATAATACATCCTTTGCCTGCTTCCATTGCAAGCCCTGCAACCTTGGAATCCTGTTCTGTGAACCCTTCGCAAGCATCAATCATAATTACGCAGACATCACAGCGTTCGATTGCCATTTTAGCCCTGAGTATACTGTATTTTTCAATAATATCGTCTACTCTGCTCTTTCTTCTAAGCCCTGCAGTATCAATTAAATTAAAACATCCATGTTTGTTTTCAACGGAAGTATCGATAGAATCTCTTGTTGTACCTGCAATATTTGAAACGATTACACGTTCCTCGCCGAGAATTTTATTTACAAGCGATGATTTTCCGACATTCGGCTTGCCTATTACTGCTACGCTTATTACTTCGCCTTCTTCGTCATAATCAGATTCTGGAGGAAGAAAAGCAAAAACAGCCTCAAGTAAATCGCCCGTGCCATGTCCGTGCACAGCTGAAACCTGAATCGGGTCGCCAATTCCGAGATTATAAAATTCATAAAAATCAGCCGATGCCTCACCTACTGAATCGCATTTATTTACGCAAAGCACAACAGGTCGTCCACTCTTTATAAGCATTTGAGCAACTTCCAAATCGGTAGACACAAGTCCTGATCTTACATCTGTTACAAGAATTATTACGTCTGCCGCATCAATTGCAAGTTCTGCCTGACGGCGCATTTGAGAAAGAATAACATCATCCGAACGAGGTTCGATACCTCCTGTATCGATAATACTGATAGTACGATTCTGCCATTCGCATTCTCCGTAAATGCGGTCACGGGTAACGCCAGGCGTATCGTCAACAATAGAAATACGTTTACCGACCAATTTATTAAAAAGCGTGGACTTCCCTACATTAGGACGTCCGACAATAGCTACAATAGGTTTAGCCATGCGTTCCCCTCCTTAGCAAATTTTCTAACAATTCCGCACCATCATTTTTAATTGGTGTTACTTTAATATTCAAAGCATTTTCAACATCACAAAGCGATGTATCGTCTAAAAACAAATCACCCTCATGCCTTAGCATATTTGATGAGATAAAAAGCTCTTCGCCTAAATCTACGTTTTTCAGCTGATTTATTAAATCGCCGCCAACAATCAGTCCAGTAACGTCAATTTTGTCGCCAAAAAAGTCGTTCACAATTGGAATTACCTGAACAATTATATTTTTATACTTCTTTTGAAATTCATTCATA
Source organism: Bacillota bacterium (assembly GCA_030705695.1). Taxonomy (GTDB): domain Bacteria; phylum Bacillota; class Clostridia; order Oscillospirales; family Acutalibacteraceae; genus JAUZPX01. Next base: position 11,944 of record JAUZPX010000036.1, on the reverse strand, counting down.
AGTTCCTGCATATAAGGTGCTGCCGAAACGCCACAGGCAATCGTTACTTTGCACTGAATATCCGAATCTTCATTCAAATCTTCAAGTGCGCACAAGAATTCATCTTTTAACAAGGCAATCATACCTATACCGTTTTCAAGCTGGTCAAAACTTTCGTAAAACTCAGCACTTGGAATTGTCTTATTCGCTTTAATATAAAATTCATCGGCAGCAAAAACAATTCGTCTGCCATGTTCTTTAATATAACGATTGCCAAAAGACTCGATAATCTCTACTGTTTCGGCCGCACTTTGCATGTCATACGGCTGCAATTCAAAAAGATTTTCACGGAATTTTGTAAGCCCAACAGGCACAACGGCAACCGATTCTAAAGACGGCAAAAGCTTTTCCAAGTCTGAAAGTGTCCGTTTAAGCTCTTCTCCGTCGTTAATTCCTCGGCACGAAACTATCTGACAATTAATTTTTATATTCGCCTTTGCAAAACGTTCAAGAACTTCTAGTGTTTTACCTGCAAATCGGTTTCCCATCATTTTGCAGCGTAATTCGGGATTCGTTGTGTGAACCGACACATTTATCGGAGAAATATGCATTTTGATAATTCTGTCAATTTCATGCTCGGTTAAATTAGTAAGCGTAATATAATTCCCGAATAAAAATGAAAGTCTTGAGTCGTCATCTTTAAAGTATAAAGACTTTCTAAGTCCTTTCGGAAGCTGGTCGATAAAACAAAAAATACATTTATTTTTGCAAGGACGTTGTTTATCCATTAAATAAGTTTCAAAATCAAGTCCAATTTCATCGTATTCCTGCTTTGTAATCCGAACTTCACGGGTATTTCCAGACAGATCCCGAATAATTAGTGACAAAGAAGTATTAAGCTGATAAAATCGATAATCCAATACATCAATGATATCATGATTATCAATGGAAATCAAGGTTTCACCCGCTTTGATTCCGCATTTATCAGCACTGCTGTTTTTTATAACATCAGTAATTTTCACAGCCATATTTTCGCCTCCTTGTCAGTAAAAAAACCAAACAAAAGGGCGGTGAGATATCCTCCCGCCGCCTGATAACTTTTGTTAAGCTCAAATGTGATAGCGAAGCTTAAGCTTCGACTTTAATCACTTCTCTGCCTTTGTACATGCCACAATTTTTACAAACTCTGTGAGGAGCTTTCAGCTCTCCGCAATTTGAGCATTTTGCCAGAGCCGGTGCTTGAAGCTTCCAAACGTTTGAACGTCTTTTATCTCTTCTTGCTTTTGAATGTTTTCTCTTTGGTACTGCCATCTGAAAAACCTCCTTGCGCTTTTTCGTTATTCCAAATCAATGAGTTGTTGTAGTTTTTCCAACCTTGGATCAATATTTTGCCTGTTGCAATCGCATGATCCTTCGTTTAAATCCTTGCCGCAATTCATACATAAACCTTTGCAGTCATCTTTACACAAAAATTTATGAGGCAGGTTTAAAAGAATATCAGACTTAACAAGCTCATCGAGATCAAGCTGAAAATCAGGTGCTTCAATGTATTCTTCTGAATGATTATCGCTTAGCGCCTCAGAAAGATAATGAGAAAACGCTTCATGATATTCTTTTCGTATTTCCTTTTGGCAGCGGTCGCAATTGCTTTTAAATTCAAAAACAACATTCATTGTAAGCTGCACAATTCCGGATCTGTTTTGAACACAGCCACTCACCGAAACAGGAGAAACAAAAGGATATTCGCCGTTTAAATCAAAATCATTAAGATTAACCGAACAGTTAATATTCTGTTTTTCGCCATCGCAGAGAAAAACTTTTTTAAGTTCAAGTACCATGATGACGCCCGCCTGTTATTTGATGAATATAGTGATATTCCAAAATACGAAACACCGTGTAATATTATATCGTTGACAATAATATTTGTCAATAAAATTTACGAAAAATATCAATCATTATATTGAAAATAATCAAAAACATGGTATTAACAAAAATTTAAAATTAAATCATTGCCTCATTAATTGAAAATAAATTGGGCTTTCTCTGCTTAAACACTGTATATTCCGTAAAACCTGCCGTTTGTGCTTCTTTTAACCCTTGAATTAAACCAAATGCAAGATCTTTGCAATTATGAGCATCAGAACCTAATGTAATGTATTTTCCGCCTAACTCTCTGAAACGCTGAATAATTTCAGTATCAGGTAGCGTTTTACCGATTTTTTGCCTTAATCCTGATGTGTTGATTTCAAGAGCAAGTTCTTTTTCTATCATAATTTTAAATATCTCATCTATTTTTTTTGAAAACAAAGATAAATCTACGTTTATCTCTGTTTTTAAAACAATATATCTTAAAGGATATGTTAAGTGGGCAAGACTGTTGAATTTCCCCCAGTTTACAGTTTCAAGAATTTCGTCGAAATATAGGTTCAAATAATCATTAACGTTATCCGCTGAATATTCAAGCCAAAAGAAATCTGACTTTCCTCTTAAATTATGAACGGAAGCAAGCACATAGTCAAAATCAGAAAAAGCCAACGCTTCCTGTGCTTTTTTAATATCATGACACGGTTCTCCGATTTCCACACCGCAAAAAACATCCAATATACCTTTATATTGCTCTTTTGCTTGATTAATTTTTTTTACAGAAAGCGGAATCAAACTGCGAAAATCGCCCATTTCACCGTTTGGTTTATCAAGAAGCGGTACTTCTAAATGATCGGTAATTGTTACAGCATTCAATTGCTTTTTAACAGCTTCTTTGCAAAGCTCTGACACTGTATTTTTTCCGTCAAACGAACAATTGCTATGAACATGACAATCAGCCAAAAAACGCTCAGGCATAATACTCCACCCCTATTAAAATTCCATAAACATTTTATCACAAAAATACAGGTAAATAATTCTAATTTTGACTTAAAATAATCTTTACTTTCTATGTGAAAAGGCTTATAATAATTAAATTATTAATATTTTTCGGGGGAATTGCAAAGATGAGAGCCGTAATTACAGTAATCGGAAAAGATACAGTCGGAATTCTTGCAAACGTTGCCGGTGTTTGCGCTGAAAACGGAGCAAACGTAGTAGAAGTTACGCAATCAATTTTACAGGATCTTTTTGCAATGATAATGATTGTAGAAATCACAAACATTACTGTTCCATTTACCGATCTTGTAGATAAGCTTACATGCCTTGGCGAATCACAAAATTTAAAAATTCATGTAATGCATGAGGATATTTTTAATTCCATGCATAGAATTTAATTGTAAATAATTATACTCCTAATTGAAAGGATTTTTCTAACATGATAAATTCCCACGACATATTGGAAACAATTAATATGATCGATAACGAAAATCTCGATGTGCGTACTATCACAATGGGAATTTCGCTTCTTGATTGTATTGATGAAAACATTGATAAAGCTTGCAATAAAATTTACGATAAAATATGCCGTTATGCCCGTGATCTTGTCCCGACAGGTGAAGCAATTAGCAAAGAATACGGCATTTCTATTATAAACAAACGTATTTCGGTTACTCCTATTGCTATGATTGCAGCTGCATGTCAGACGCAGAAAATCGTCAAATTTGCTCTTGCGCTCGACAAAGCCGCAAATGAGTTAGGAGTAAATTTCATTGGCGGTTATTCTGCTCTTGTTCAAAAAGGCTTTTCCGCAGGTGACTATGCCTTAATTGAAAGCATCCCAGAAGCGTTGTCAATTACAGACCATGTTTGCTCTTCTGTTAATATCGGAAGCACTAAGGCCGGAATAAATATGGATGCCGTTGCAATGATGGGCAAAATCATCAAAAAAACTGCCGAATTGACATCTGACCGTGATTGCATCGGTGCAGCCAAACTTGTTGTTTTCTGCAATGCTCCCGAAGATAACCCATTTATGGCAGGTGCTTTTCACGGCACAGGTGAAGGCGATTGCGTAATAAATGTCGGCGTATCGGGACCAGGTGTTGTACGTTCCACTCTTACGAAATATCCTAACAGCGATATTTCTGAAATTGCTGAAATAATTAAGAAAACGGCTTTTAAAATAACTCGTACAGGTCAATTGGTAGCTCAAGAAGCGTCGCGCAGATTAGGTGTTCCTTTTGGTATTGTCGATTTATCGCTCGCTCCCACTCCTGCTGTCGGAGATTCAGTCGCACATATTCTTGAGGAAATGGGTCTTGAAACTTGCGGATGCCATGGTACAACAGCTGCGTTAGCTCTTTTAAACGATGCCGTTAAAAAAGGCGGTACAATGGCAAGCAGCCATGTTGGCGGACTTTCAGGTGCATTTATTCCCGTTACCGAAGACGCAGGTATGATTGATGCCGCAAGAAGCGGTGTATTAACTCTTACAAAACTTGAAGCAATGACGGCCGTCTGCTCTGTCGGACTTGATATGATTGTTATTCCCGGCGATGTAAGCGAAGCTGTCATTTCTGGCATTATTGCCGACGAGGCAGCGATTGGCATGATAAACACAAAAACAACAGCTGTCCGCCTTATTCCAGCAATAGGTAAAAAAGCTGGTGAAGAACTTAACTTCGGTGGCCTTTTGGGCGGAGGCCCAGTTATGGCAGTCACAAAGGGCGATCCGAGTAAGTTTATTTCCCGTGGAGGAAGGCTTCCGGCACCTATTCAAAGTTTGAAAAACTGATTTGTGCACTTTTATCTTAAAAAACTTGCAAAATGTTTATCCTTTATTGTAGCATTTTAACATTGAATTACCTGCATTATGAGTCTATAATATGACTGTTATTTTTTATTGAAAAATATGTGTTTTTTCAGTGGAATTCATACATTTAGCCAATATTGTTTAATAACTTTTTTAATAACATTTCAAAGTTTACTCATATAATTATTTTATACCTCGACTGATTTTTTAGGAGGCTTCAATATGCAAGACATGATTGCAAAAATTGTAGAAATGGACGAAAAAGCGAGAGAGCTTACCGAAAATGCACAACAGGACAAAATCAATATTCAAAAAGAAATCGAAGTTGCCAAAAAGAAAATTTATGACGACTACATTGCCCGTGCTCAAGAACGTATAAAGAAAAATATTGAAACAGAAAAACATATTGCCGCAGAAAAATGGAATGAAATCGAAAAGAAAAATGCAGAGATTCTGCAATCGCTTGATGAAAGCTATAAGAAGAATGCAGATATTTGGGCAGACGAAATTGTAAAAAGAGTTTTGGCAAAATAAGATTTCTATTATGATAAGGATGAAAAATGTTGGGTAATCTCGCTCGTTTGGAATTTATTGATAAGATTTTGCAAATATTTATAAAAGACGATAAAAAACGTGCAGCATTCATGGAAATTATACGTTTTGCAATTGTCGGAGTTATTTGTTTTATATTTGATGCAGGAACTTTGTGGCTTGTAATGCATTTTGTTTTTGGAAATCAAATTAATAATTTCTCAACGGGAGTATCTACTACAGCCGGATTTTTAATTGGTGTTACAATGAATTACATTTTGTCGATATTCTTTGTCTTTATAAGAGAAGATCAAAAGGATAAAGGCAAAAATGCAAAAGCGATGATTATTTTCTTAGTCGGCTCTGCAATAGGTTTGCTACTTAATAATGTAATCATGAACATTGGTGCTGTTCAATTAAATTTTTACTATATGATTGTTAAAGTTTTCGCAACTTTGGTTGTTATGGTTTGGAACTATTTAAGCAGAAAGATATTAATTTTTAAATAAATAGCAAATATACAGAAAAACAATTGATAAGGATGGGAAAAAATGAGCAAGACCGCCATTATAATCGGAGCAGGTCCGGCAGGACTTACCGCAGCAAAAGAACTTTTAACGAATACAGATATCAAGCCTATTATTTTGGAAGAATCAAATGATATAGGAGGTATCTCAAAAACTGTTTCTTATAACGGCAACAGAATGGATCTTGGCGGACACCGTTTTTTCTCAAAAGATAAAAATGTTATGAACTTTTGGAGCGAATTAATGCCGCTTCAGGGTTCTGATGCAAAAGATGACAAAATGTTAGGTCGCATTAAACCTCTTATTCCAGGCGGACCGGATCCGGAAAAAGAAGACGTTGTAATGCTGACCAGACAACGTGTTTCACGTATTTTATTTTTGCGCAAATTTTTCGATTATCCTATCTCCTTAAAATTTTCAACAATGAAAAATTTAGGATTTGTAAGACTCGTAAAAGCAGGATTCGGTTATATCTGGGCAGCAATGTTTAAGCGCCCGGAAAACACATTACAAGATTTTATGATTAACCGCTTCGGAAAACCGCTTTACGGTATGTTTTTTGAAGATTATAACATTAAACTTTGGGGCAAATCCCCTGCTGAGCTTGCTCCCGATTGGGGCGCACAAAGAATCAAAGGTCTTTCTATGGGTAAAGCCATTGCGGAAATGCTTAAAAGCGCTTTCGGCAGCAAAAAGGACAAAGAGAAAATTGAAACATCCTTGATTGAAGAATTCTGGTATCCTAAAAAAGGACCGGGACAATTATGGGAGCTTCTTGCAGAGAACGTAGTTAAAAACGGAGCAGAGCTTCAAAAAAATACTAAAGTTACAAAATTAAATATAAAAGACGGTAATATTTCTTCTGTTGTTGCTGAATGTGACGGCAAAGAAATTGAATTAACTGCTGATTATTATATTTCAACTATGCCAATTAAAGATTTAGTTGAAGGCATTCAAAGTGATAAGCCTATTCCTGAAATTGTAACACAAACAGCTACCACTCTTCCCTACCGAGATTTCATCACAGTCGGTTTGCTTGTCCCAAGACTTAAGCTTGTAAACAAAACAAAAATTAAGACTGTTGCCGACATAGTACCTGACTGTTGGATATATATTCAAGAACGTGACGTAAAAATCGGCAGACTTCAAATTTTCAATAACTGGTCGCCTTATCTTGTTGAAGATTATAAAAACAAAGTATTTATCGGTCTTGAATATTTCTGCAATGAAGGCGATGAAATGTGGAATGCAACTGATGAAGACTTCATTAAATTTGCAGAAAGCGAACTTGTAAAAATTGATGTTATTGAGCCAAATTGCGTGCTTGACGCAACAAGAGTTCGTGTAAAGAAAGCATATCCAGCGTATTTTGGCTCTTATTCAACTTTCCCGGTTGTAAAAAAATATCTTGATACTATCGATAATCTCTATTGCATCGGAAGAAACGGTCAGCACCGTTATAATAATATGGATCACTCAATGGTAACCGCTATGGAAGCTGTAAAACATATTATTAAAGTTGAAAACGGCGAAAAGAACGTTTCGAAAGAACCGATTTGGGAAGTAAACACAGAACAGGAATATCATGAAATTAAACAAAATGCCGATTAATATTGCAAGATAATACAAGATGAAAGGCAGAGAAATATGGGTAAAACAAATAATAATGTGCAAAATCCTCTTATAAAGCCTAATGTTCATAGACTTTCTTTTGCAAATCTGTTTGCTCTTTACTTTATTCTTTCTTTAGGCACATATCTTGCTTTTACAGGCGGTAATAATTTATCACAATATCCTATAACTGTCACTACGTTTGTCTTTACGGTTGTTGCGTGTTTGTTTATTAATTTTTTCTATGTAAATACAATATTTAATAAAGGCTTCGCTGCTGTAAAATATTTATCAATTATAGGAGTTTTTGTTGTTTATATAGTTACTTTTTGCTCCATAAACGAACATCTGTCACATATTAGCGATTTATATATCTCAATGGTCATTTTTTTGTTTGGTGCTTTGATATATATTTATTATTTGAAAAAATTAGATAAACTGCAAACAATTCATATCTTAATTTTCATTGCGCTAACAGGAGCCATGGTTCGTATTTTCTTTTCGTTTGGTATACCGTGGACTGCAAATCAACATGATATTTCAGGCGTATACAGTCATACAGATGTCATTAAATATATTGCAATGCATTTAAAGCTTAATGATTCGACAAATCAATGGCAATTTAGCCATCCACAAGTTCATTATATTATCTATGCTGTCTTTTACCGCTTTTTTTATGAGATTTTGAAATCACGACCAGATCATATAAATTATATTTTTGAGCTTTTAGAGATTGTTGCAGTATTTTTCAGCGTTATCTCGATTATTATTGCAAAAAGGATTCTTTCATTCTTTAATTTAAGCAACAAAGCATTAATTCTTGGCGTTGCATTCTTTACTTTCTTCCCTTCAAACATTTTAATGTCAAGATACTTAAACAATGATTCAACACTTGTATTTTTTACAATATTAACACTTTATCAAGCATTAAAATGGTATCAAAACAGGTCGTTGAAAAGCCTTATCTTTACGGCATTATTTGCATCATTAACAGTTAGCACAAAATCGTCGGGAATAATTGTTCTCGCAGTAATCGGATTTTTATTCTTAGGTGCATTTATTAAATTAAAAACATCGAAAGAACGAATTCATTATGGCAGTCAACTTGGTATATTTGCTTTGGTATATCTTCCGATTCCTGCTTATTTATTTGGCAGAATGATGATTTTGTTTAAAGAACCGTTTGGATACGTTAATAACCCTGGTGGAATGCCTGCCGCAACAGGACTTCTAGACCGCTTTTATTTTCCGCTTGATACATTCAGTAATCCGTTTGCAATATATCCGTTTGATAATAATATAGCAACAAAATTAATATATCCCGAATATGTGTTGAAAACCTCTTTGTTTGGAGAATTTGCTTATAATTCACAAATGCAATTTATTGGAAGAACACTTTTGTTTTTAGCATATATTTTACTTGCAATTTGCTTGGTCTACGGAATAAAGCATTTTACTAAGAAATTTTCTGAATGGCCAAAACTGTATTTTATAGTTGCAGGCGTGCTGATTCCTATAATTGCTCACATTTGTATGTGCATAAAAATGCCTTTTGCATGTTCATATAACTATCGATACTTAGCTCCATTCTTTGTAATTTGCGCTATAATCCTAGCAAAAGCAATGGACCACTATATAAATAAGAACTCAACTATTAAGTATGTTTCTGTTATTTCATTAATTGCATTTTTAGTTGTTTCTGTAATCGTTATGTTTTGGATTCCTTATTCAAATCTACTTCAAGATGTATCCGTTTTAGTTCCATATTAATTTTTCAGTAATTTTCACTTGAAAGGAGTGTTTTGATGTCTTCATCTTATGCTGCAAATGCTATTCTAGCAAAAACAAGAGCAAAGTACGGCAAACACCTTTCTGAAAAAGATTATCAGAGCTTACTTTCTTGTGAATCTGTTTCAGACGTTGTCTCTTACCTAAAAAAAAATACACACTATTCAGATATTTTAAAAAATGTTAACGAGATTGAAGTTCACCGCGGTCAAGTAGAAATGATGCTTAGGCAACAACTTTTTTATGAGTTTTCATCCCTATGCCGCTATGAAATTTCAGTTGGTGAACACTTTGCAAAATATATAACTCAACGCAACGAAATTGCACAGATTATGAGGTTTTTAACATTGTTAAATTCCGACCATTTGAAAGATTATATACTTTCTCTTCCGTCATATTTCGGAAATCAGACAAAGATTGATCTTCAAGCTCTTTCAAGAGCTAAAAATTATAATGATTTTCTTGATGCTATTTCAAGCACACCTTATTATAATTTGCTTTCCAATTTCAAGCCGCAAGAAGGCACTCAACCTGACTTAACAAATATTGAAAACACCCTTTACACATTTATGTATAAAAATGTTTTTAAAATCATTGGAAAGTTTACAAAAGACAGAGAGCAAATTGAGCTTAACAGACTTTTTAAAACAATAATAGATTATCAAAATTTTGTTCGTATTGTACGTTTAAAAGAATATTATAATCTTGACCCAAGTCAAATTAAAGCACAGCTTCTTCCTTTTGGAAGTCTGCGTAAAAATGGGCTTGATGAAATGTGTAATGCAGAAAATACAAAACAAATATTCTCTATTATGCAAAGTACAATTGTCGGTAAAAATCTTGAGCAAATGGAATACAACTATACAGATCAGATTTCTTTGATTGCAAAATATAACATAAGCCGAAGAAAAATCCATTTTTCAACTTATCCGTCTGTTGTTTTGCTTTCATATATTTTCATTATGGAAATTGAGCTTTTAAACGTAATTAATATCGTTGAAGGCGTACGATATAAGGTCCCGAAAGAAAAAATCAAAGAGCTTATTATTTTCTATTAATATTTATCTAAATATATAAAAAGGGGTGAAAATGTGGCAGTATCGTCTATTAACGCAATAAGTATAATAGGGCTTACTTCCAGCATGGACGACGTAATGACTTTATGCGGTATGTCACAGGCTTTTCATCCGGATGAAGTATCTACTTTTTATTCGGATACCCGTAATTTCGTTCCGGTTGCTGATTATAACCCATATTCGGAGATTCACGACAAATTTGCTGAAATTCTGAAAGCAGCAAAAATTGAACCTGAAGTTGTTGAAATTAAGTCATTTAATAAAACCGAAAAACAAATTCAAAATTATACAAACAAAATTATTGATGAATTAGGCTTACTTCTAAGTAAATCATCAAAAAAAGAATCTGAAATAGAGCAATGTAAGCGAAGCATTGAAGAAACAGGACATTTCATCGGCTATGATCTTGATATGAAAAAGATTTTGTCATGTGAATATGTTAAAGCGAATTTCGGACGACTTCCAAAAGAAAGCTTTGATAAGCTGAGTAATTATGACGATAACCCTTATGTTATGTTTTTGCCATGTGTCAGTGATGAATCACATTATTGGGGTGTTTATATATGCCCGATAAATGAAGCTGAGGAAATTGACAGAATTTTTTCTGGGCTTTATTTTGAGCATTATCAAATTACAGGAATGGACGGAACCCCCGAGGAATTCTACAAAAAGCAAAATGAAAAGCTTGTTTATTTTAATAAAGAACTAAAAGCTATTCAATCTGAGATTGAAAGTTATGTAAGTTCTATAAAAAGCGAATGCCTTAAGTATTATACAAAGCTTTTGGAGCTTAATATTTTCTATAATATTCGTACTCATGCACTTAGATACAATAAAAGTTTTATTATTACAGGTTGGATTCCAAAAAATAAAACCGATGAATTTGTTAAAAAACTCAATTCGATTGAAAGTATTGAATGCACAGTAAGCGACGGTAAAGCTGAAATTCAACATTCACCGCCGGTAAAACTGAAAAACAAGAAATTTGTTAAGCCGTTTGAGTTTTTTATCGATATGTACGGTACACCTTTATACAATGAAATTGACCCGTCACCGCTTGTTGCAATTACATACACGATTTTGTTCGGAATTATGTTTGCAGATGTCGGGCAAGGTATCGTGGTGTCGATTATCGGATATTTAATGTGGAAATACAAAAAGATGGGAATTGGAAAGATACTTGTTCCTTGCGGAATATCCTCTTCCCTGTTTGGATTAGTTTTTGGCTCACTTTTTGGGCTTGAACATGCTCTTGACCCTATTTACCATGCAATCGGCTTTGCAAACAAGCCAGTTGATATAATTTCCAGTGCCACTGTTTTGCTTGTAACAGCTATTTCGATTGGTGTTTGTTTAATTCCATTTACAATGATTTTAAACATTTTTTCCTCATTTAAGCGGCGAGACTTTGAAAACGCTATATTTGGTCCAAATGGATTTGCAGGTCTTGTATTTTATGTTTCGCTCCTATTTGGATTAATAGCTACACTTGCGTTTAATATTCATGTGATGAATCTTGCATATATTTTGTGCTTAATTATTTTGCCGATAATACTCATTTTCCTGCGAGAACCTCTTGGTAAATTTGTTGAAGGTGAAAAAGGATGGAAACCTGAAAAAATGGGTGAATATATTGTTCAGAATTTGTTTGAACTGTTTGAAATGATGTTAAGTTACATGTCAAACACAATTTCATTTGTTCGTATAGGAGCCTTTGTTCTTGTACATGCAGGTATGATGATAGTTGTGTTTAC
>JAUZPX010000035.1 GCA_030705695.1 Bacillota bacterium | reverse complement strand
GGTGCTAAACCGTTATACTTTAATATTTTAAGCTTATCTGTATTTGTCGACATATATTGCGAGATGAAATTATATTTCGTGTAACCTAATGCATATCCTGAATTATCTTTGTAAGTATTTACAACATCGTTGAAAATAGTTAAATTTTCGTTTGTGCTGCTGTCTTTGAAAATATTGCTGATTGATTTTGCCTGAAGCACGTCGTCAATTAACATTTGCTGACTGTGTTTGCCTGCATTTTTAGCAAATATTTTAATTGATTTGTTTTGCCCGCCGATTTGATTCCAATTCGTAATGGTATTGTCTGAATATACTTTTTGCATTTGTGCTTGCGTTATATTATCTTGCGGATTGTTTTGTGTTGTGAAGAATGTAAGAGCTTCGTTTCCGATTTCCACATATTCAAGATCCACATTTTTTTGCTTAGCATAGGATGTAACGTGTTCGGTAGGGTCTTGAACAAGAATCAAGTCAACAGTGCCGTCAATCAATTTATAATAAGATGTGATTGTTTGGCTGTGAGTTTTAGGATAACGGGGCGAATCAGAACCCTGACTTGGGAAAACGGCATTAAAAATGCTTTTATCGAGGTCTTCTGTGAAAGAGGCTCCGTCAATAATAGGATAGTTACGTGAGTTGATTCCGCTCAAAACAGATTCGACTAGCGGAATGCTGTCGTAGTTCGGTCTTAACGAGGAAGCTCCCGAGTTTGCATTTTTCGTAGAGCAAGAGCAAAAAGCTGAAACAAGTACAACACAAGCTAGGCAAAGTGAAATAATTTTTTTCATAAATATACCGCCTGATTTTTCAATTTTCAATTAATTATTTTACCATGAAAAAGTGACAAAGTCCAGATATTTTGTTTTATAATCGTAATTTCGAACAGTTGACGATTTTTCTAGTTAGGTCTATAATAAACTAGATTAATTTATCAGAGAATAAGAGGGTGGATCCATTGGATTTTTTAAGACGATTATGGGCGTGTGTGGATCTTGACGCCATTCGATATAATTATCGCACAATTCATGAAAAACTGCGTTCTGATTGCCAGTTAATGTGCATTATTAAAGCTGACGGTTACGGTCACGGCGCAGTTGAGCTTGCAAAAGTTTACGAGGAACTCGGCACAGATTGGTTTGGCGTTTCAAATCTTGAAGAAGCAATGCAGCTTAGAAATGCAGGTATAAAAACAAAAATTTTTATTTTAGGTTTTACGCCTGAAGAAAAAGCATTTGAGCTATGCTCAAATAACATTTCACAGGCAGTGTTTTCTCTTGAATATGCAAAAGCATTGTCAGATGAAGCTGAAGAACAAGGTGTTAAAGTTAAAGCACATATAAAAATTGATACAGGTATGAGCCGAATCGGTTTGATTTTTCAGAAGTCTGAACGTGACTTGCTTTCGATTGATGAAGCGGAGCAGATATGTAATCTTCCCGGGCTTGAAATCGAAGGGATATTCACACATTTTGCAGTCAGCGATGAAGGCGATGACGGTAAAGATTTTACAAAAGAACAGCTTTCAAATTTCAAAAAAGCTATTGAAATTCTCGAGAGCAGAGGAATCAAAATCCCTATTCATCATGCCGCAAACAGCGGTGCAATATCTGATTACGAGGACACTCAGCTTAATCTTGCACGTGCTGGGATTATTCTGTATGGACTTCGCCCGTCCGATAAGGTTAAAAATTCATTGCATCTTAAACCTGCAATGACGCTGAAAACCGTTATTTCACAAATTAAGACAATAGAAAAAGAAACAACGGTAAGCTACGGAAGAACGTTCAAAGCACAAAAGCCTATGAAAATTGCTACTGTGCCCCTAGGTTATGCCGACGGCTATATGAGGCTGCTCAGCAATAAGGCATCAATGCTTGTCGATGGGAAGTTAGCTCATGTTGTAGGAATGGTTTGTATGGATCAAACTATGCTTGATGTAACTCATATCGAAGATATTCAGCGTGGAGATGAAGTAATCGTATTTGGCTCTGGAGATAATGGTGAGCCTACTGCTGACGATATTGCAAAGTTAATGGGCACTATAAATTATGAGGTTGTTTGTCTTATCGGTAAGCGAGTTCCCCGTGTATACATAGAGCATGGGGAAATCAGGGCAATTAAAAACGATATTTTGTAACACTCAACAGAAAGGCGATAAATTATGAAGCTTCTGGCAGTGGACGGTAACAGCATTTTAAATCGGGCATTTTACGGAATCCGTCTTTTAAGCACTAAAGACGGACGTTATACCAATGCGGTTTACGGATTTTTAACAATGCTCTTAAAAATTCAGGAAGATACAAATCCTGATGCTGTAGCCGTTGCCTTTGATTTGCGTGCTCCGACATTCCGTCATAAAAAATATGAAGGATATAAAGCACAGCGCAAAGGTATGCCTGAGGAGCTTGCGCAGCAGCTCCCTGTTGTAAAAGAGCTTTTAACTCTACTCGGGTATAATCTTATTGAGTGCGAAGGCTATGAAGCTGATGACATTTTAGGTACTCTTGCGAATGCCTGTGGAGATTCAAATAATGAATGCGTAATTGCAACTGGCGACCGTGACAGCCTCCAGTTAATTACCGACAAAGTAACCGTTCGTTTGGCGGCAACAAAAATGGGTCGGCCCGAAGCAACAATTTATGATACGCAAAAGATTCTTGAAGATTACGGTGTTACTCCTATTCAGCTTATTGATATTAAAGCAATTCAGGGCGACAGTTCTGACAATATCCCTGGTGTTCCCGGAATTGGAGAAAAGGGAGCAAAAGAGCTTATTGGCAAATTCGGCAATATTGATTATATATATGAAAATATTGATACTATCGACGTTAAAGACGGAATACGAAAGAAGCTAATCGAAGGCAAAGACAGCGCTTATTTAAGCAGATTTCTCGGTGAAATCTGTAAGACAGTGCCGATTGAAACAAATATTCAGGCATATCACATTAAACCGTTAGAAAACGATAAAGCTGCACGTATGATGGCAGATTTGGAGTTGTTTTCTTTAATTGATAAATTTAATATTGACCGCAACGCACTTCCGACCGAATCGGAAGCGGAAGAAACAAAAGAACTTGAAGTAAGTGTTTGCAGCGATGTCAATTCTCTTATTAGTAAGCTTGAAAAAGCGGGACAAGCCGTTTTTCTTGTTGAGTATGAAGACGGACAGATTAAAAAATTTGCTGTTTATTTTTATAATTCGGTTGTTTTAGTAAACTGTTCCGAAATTGAATTGAAAGCTTTTTTTGAAAACGAGAAAATTTTAAAGCAGACTCACGATTTTAAAACGCTCATTCGTGTGCTTGATGCAAAAGGCATTGAGCTTAAAGGCACCGATTTTGATACATTGCTTGCCGCATATCTTATAAATCCGTCAGCAAGTGATTATAATATTCAGCGTTTATTTGAAGAGTATGCAGTGCCTGCTGTAAAAACTAATAATACTCCTGATGACAGCCAAGAGTTTGCGCAAAATTCTGCACGTCTGCCTATGCTGATTCAAAAACTTGCCGCAAAAACTGAATTGAATGAACAGACAAAACTACTAAAAGAAATAGAGCTTCCGCTTTCAGGTGTTCTTGCACGGATGGAAAACATCGGGTTTCAGGTAAATGCTCAAGGAATTAAGGAGTACGGCGATAAACTGCAAGAATCTCTTGAAGTTATTGAGCAGCAAATCTATAACGAAGTTGGCTATATATTTAACATTAATTCGCCTAAGCAATTGGGCATGGCACTTTTTGAAAAATTAAATCTGCCATGCGGAAAAAAGACAAAGACAGGTTACAGCACAAGCGCTGAAGTGCTTGAAGAATTATCGGATATACACCCTGTGGTTGCAGATATACTAAATTATCGAGCAATGTCAAAGCTTAAATCAACGTTTTGCGACGGGCTTTTAAAAGTCGTGGCAAAAGACGGACGTATTCACAGCAATTTCAACCAGACCGAAACCAGAACAGGTCGGATAAGCTCTACTGAGCCGAATCTGCAAAATATCCCTGTACGCACTGAGATGGGCAAGGAGCTTCGCCGCTTTTTTTGCGCTAAAGAGGGCTGTATGCTAATTGATGCTGACTATTCGCAGATCGAGCTGCGTGTGCTTGCGCATATAGCAAACGATGAAAACATGATTGAAGCTTTTAAAACGAATCAGGACATTCACGCAACAACAGCTTCACAAGTGTTTAACATGCCGCCAACAATGGTTACTCCTATTATGCGAAGCAGGGCTAAAGCTGTTAATTTTGGAATTGTCTATGGTATCGGTGCATTTTCACTTGCAAAAGATATTGGTGTCAGCCGTAAACAAGCAGACAGCTATATAAAAGCTTATTTAGCAAATTATCACGGCATAAATGCCTATATGAACGATATCGTGAAAAAGGCAAAAGAGCAGGGATATGTAGAGACTATGTTTGGGCGCAGGCGCAATCTGCCCGAACTTGCATCATCGAATTTTCAACTGCGCTCGTTTGGCGAGCGTGTAGCCCGCAACATGCCAATTCAGGGTACAGCCGCTGATATTATAAAAATTGCAATGGTACGAGTGGAAAAACGTCTTAAAGAAGAAGGCTTCGCCGCACGTTTGATTTTACAGGTGCATGATGAACTTATAGTTGAAGCTCCCGCATTTGAAGCGATGAAAGTCGCCATGATTTTGCAGGAAGAAATGGAAAAAGCCGTAACGATGAAAGTTCCAATCGTTGCCGAGGCATCTATTGGAGCTACTTGGTACGATGCTAAAAGTTGATTTTATTTGTTATTCAATGGATATATGAGGTGACCTATACTTGACAATTGTTTTTGTATGCACAGGCAATACTTGCCGAAGCCCGATGGCGGAAGGCATTTTTAAAAAACTGATACTGCCTTTTAAAGATGAATTCACAGTAAAAAGTGTAGGCATTTCTACGTTTAACGGTAATCCTGCTTCTGAAAATGCAGTGCTTGCCTGTAACGAAATAGACGTTGATATTAGCAGTCACCGCTCAACGTTAATCACAAACGAGATTTTAAATGAGGCGGACTTGTTTGTTGCGCTTTCCAAAAATCATCGGGATATGCTTTTATCTGTTGGAATACCTGCTGAAAGAGTTCATACTTTAGGCGGTGGTATAGATGACCCGTATTTTTGTGAGCTGGATGTATACAGAGCTTGCCGTGACCAAATATTTGAAGGCTGTCGTTTGCTTTTAAAGCAGCTTATTTCAATAAAAATCGTTCCATTTGAAGAAAAACATATTAATGAATTATGTGAGATTGAAAAACTAAGCTTTTCACAGCCATGGAGTGCCGAAGGTTTTAAAAGTGAGCTGCAAAACGATACGGCTCACTTTTATGTTGCGGAAGTATTCGGAAAAGTTGCAGGTTATATCGGTGCTCACTTTGTTTGTGGGGAAGGATATATTGCTAATATTGCGGTTTCTCCTAATTACCGAGGGCTTGGTATCGGAAGTGCTTTGCTTGACTGTTTGGTTCAGTTTGCAAAGTTACAGAAGCTTTCTTTTTTAACGTTGGAAGTACGGCAATCAAATATTGCTGCAATAAATTTATATAAATCATTTGGATTTATTGATGCAGGGATAAGAAAAAACTTTTATTCAAATCCCACGGAAGATGCAAATATAATGACTTTAATAGTTAATTAACTCGCAAATTCAAGTGCATTTTCCAAATTAATCAACTATAATTTTGAACAAAACAGGTGATACCATGAATATACTCGCAATTGAATCTTCATGTGACGAAACCGCTGCGGCAGTTGTACAAGACGGCAGAACTGTTTTGTCATCTGTTATTGCGTCACAGGTTGAGGAGCATAAAATCTATGGCGGAGTTGTTCCTGAAATAGCGTCACGCCGCCATACGGAAGCTATTGTCGGCGTTACACGTGAAGCACTTGAAAATGCTGACATTACGCTTAAAGATATAGATGCTGTTGCGGTAACCTATGCTCCAGGACTTATCGGAGCATTATTGGTTGGTGTAAATTTTGCAAAGGGATTGTCGCTTTCTACTGGGTTGCCGCTGATTCCCGTGCATCATCTAAGAGGGCATATTGCCTCAAACTACATAGCGCATAAAGACTTAAAACCGCCATTTCTCTGTTTGGTGGTTTCGGGCGGGCACAGCCATATCATTATGGTAGAAGATTATACTAAAATGAAGGTTATCGGCAAAACACGTGATGATGCTGCCGGCGAAGCCTTTGATAAAGCTGCACGAACTATGGGGATGACTTATCCCGGCGGAATACACTTAGATGAAGTTGCTGAAAACGGTGATCCGCTGGCATTTACGCTTCCTCGTCCTAAGGTGGACGGTGCACCGTATGATTTTAGCTTTTCTGGGCTTAAAACTGCTGTAATAAATTTAATTCATAACAGCACACAAAAAGGGGAGACCCTGCCTGTAAAAGACCTTTCGGCATCATTTCGTTATGCCGTGGTCGATTGCCTTGCTACTAATTTTATTAAAGCGGCACGAGAGCTAAACATAAAAACGCTTGTAACGGCAGGAGGCGTATCGGCAAACAGCCTGTTGCGCCGACGTCTTACAGAGGATTGCGCTCAATACGGGTTTAATTTATATATGCCGCCGAAAGAGTTGTGCGGCGATAATGCGGCAATGATCGGAGCTCAGGGGTATTATGAACACCAATGCGGAAATTTAGCAAGTTTTGATTTAAATGCTTGCGCTACGATGTCAATTGAATCATAAATTTGCAGGATTTTCTCTTTTGTTTGCAAGTTTTGATTATATATCATTCATTTTTACAAAAAAATCTGTTTTTTTGGCGGATAAATCATCAGTTTTCACATTGAACAATTTTGAAATCTATTATATTATAGTAGGTAAGCGAATTAACGTAAATGTGAATGCTCGATTGCCGCTTTAAAAGCAACGAGCAGGAAGGAGATATTATGACAAACAACAAATCGGTTCTTGCTTGGATTGAGGAAATGAAAACGCTTCTTTCGCCTGACAAAATTGTATGGATTGACGGTTCGGAAGAGCAATTGGAAGCTTTACGTGCTGAGGCATGTGCAAGCGGTGAAATTATTAAATTAAATGAGGAAAAATTACCTGGTTGCTATCTTCACAGAACAGCGGTTAACGACGTTGCACGTGTTGAAGACAGAACTTTCATCTGCTCAAGCAAAGAGGAAGATGCAGGTCCTACAAACAACTGGAAAGCACCAGATGAAGCATATAAAATGCTTTTCGATATCGCTCGTGACAGCTATAAAGGCCGCACAATGTATATTATTCCGTATTCTATGGGACCTATCGGATCTCCGCTGGCTCAAATCGGTGTTGAAGTTACCGATTCTATTTATGTCTGCCTTAATATGGCTATCATGACACGTGTTGGTAAAGCTGTTATCGACCAACTCGGCGACAGTACCGATTGGGTAAAAGGTCTTCACAGCCGTTGCAATATCGACGCTGAGAAAAGATATATTTGCCATTTCCCAGAGGACAACTACATTATTTCCGTAAACTCAGGTTACGGCGGAAATGTTTTACTCGGTAAAAAGTGTTTTGCATTAAGAATGGCTTCATATCTTGGTAAGCAAAATGAGTGGATGGCAGAACATATGTTGATTCTCGGAATCGAGAATCCTCAAGGCGAGATTAAATACGTATCTGCAGCTTTTCCGTCTGCTTGCGGAAAAACTAATCTTGCAATGCTTATTCCGCCTGAGGGATATACAAATAAAGGCTATAAGGTTTGGACAGTCGGTGACGATATCGCTTGGATGCGCAAAGGTCCTGACGGCAGACTTTGGGCAATTAACCCTGAAAACGGTTTCTTCGGTGTTGCACCAGGAACTAACGTGAAATCAAATCCAAACGCTTTGGAATCAACTAAAAAAGGCACAATTTTCACAAATGTTGTGCATAATCTTGACGATAATACAGTCTGGTGGGAAGGTCTCGATAAAAATCCTCCAGAGAATGCTCTTAACTGGAAAGGTGAGCCTTGGAACGGCAAAACAGCCACAGAAAAAGGTGCTCATCCAAACAGCCGCTTTACTTCACCTGCAAAAAACTGCCCATGTATCAGCCCTGAATTCGATTCCATAAAAGGAGTACCGATTTCTGCAATCATCTTTGGCGGACGCCGTGCACAGACAACCCCGCTTGTTTATCAGTCATATGATTGGAATAACGGTGTGTTTGTAGGTTCGATAATGGCTTCCGAGACAACAGCCGCTGCTATTGGAGCAGTTGGTGTTGTTCGCCGTGATCCGATGGCAATGCTTCCTTTCTGCGGTTATAATATGGGCGACTATTTTGCTCACTGGATTGAAATGGGCAAACTTCTCGGTGATAAGGCTCCAAAAATCTTCAATGTAAACTGGTTCCGTCTTGACGAGAACGGCGATTTCATTTGGCCGGGCTTCGGCGATAATTTCCGTGTTCTTGAATGGATTATCGATCGCTGCGAGGATAAAGCCGATGCTGTTGAATCACCTATCGGTTACGTTCCTGATGCCGATGACATTAATATTGACGGCTTGGATATCAGTAAAGATACACTTAGGTCAATACTTGCAGTTGACAAAGAAACATGGAAGAAAGAAGCCGAAGGAATTAAAGAGTTCTATGCTGGTTTTGGCGACAAGCTTCCAAAAGAACTTGCAGATTCATTAAATAAATTAAATGACAGATTAAATTAATTTTAAATTTTTTAAACGCTTGCCTGTTGGCAGGCGTTTTTTATTGAATAAAAAAAATTAAATTGCTTAAACATTTAAATATTATTGTTTAAAAATTCTTTTTCATGATTTTCAGATTTTTCACAAAAGTTTCACACAAAAATATAAAAACATTAAAATTTAAAGGTTAAACTAGTTTTAGTAAATAAACAAGAAACATAAATTGATCTTTTTTATTTACTTAGAAAATTCAAATATGAAATTATGAAAGGAATGATTTTGTGATTAAAAAATCAATTATTATCGGTGCAATGGCAACGATTTTAGCAGTTGCTTCTTTTGGAACAACCGCCGTTTATGCGGCAAGCACTGCAACGCCAACTAACCCGAGCACTTCACAATCCACAAAATCTGCGGAAAAGCAAAAGATTTTGACAGATGACCAAAAGCAGTCCTTAAAAACAGCTTTTAAAACAAATATAAAAACGCAAATGGATGCGCTTGTCAAGGCAGGGACTATAACACAGGCACAGGCAGACAAACTTCTTAGTTTTGACAAATCTGACAAAAAAGAAATGTGCAAAAGCTTGACAAAAGAACAGCACAAAGCACTTAAAACTGCCAGACAAACAGCCTTTAAAGATGCCGTTGCATCGCTTTTAAAAGCTGGTACAATTACGCAGGCGCAGTCTGACAAATTAACAAGTATTGCTAATGAATCTCATGATCATGGAAGATTACACTGCAAACACTTTAATAAAAATCAGTCGGCAACAAATCCGCAAATATAATTAAAAAATAAAGCTATAAAAATCGAGTGAAGGCGATATCTCCGCTTTTTGGGGATATCGCTTTTTAGCATTGCAAAATAATTTTAATTCAGTATTAGAATTAAAATTATTTAATTAAATGATAGAATATTTTAGCTAAACATATACTAAGATTAACTCTCTTTTTAAGGAGATTCATTATGAAAAATAAAAACCTGCTTTTCGCTGTTTTTGTCATTCTGCTGATCTTCTTCATCTGTTGGTTGATACCGGTTAAAAATATATTTAATATTTCAAAAGGCATGGAAGAAAACATCAGTTCCTTAGCTTCACAACCGAAAACAACACCATCACAGATACAACAAAAGACCGATGACCGATTTCAAAAAATCGATGATCCGCTGCCGTCAAAGTCGGCTAATTATAATGAAATATCCGATGCGCAAGGACTTTCTTCGCTGAAAACTAAAGGTCAAAGAGATATTTATAATTTGCTTTCAAATAATGTTTATACAATTTCAAAGCAAAAAATTAACGGAAACTATATTATTCAGGAGATTACTCTTCATAGCGCGGAGGCAGGCGAAGCGGATGCCCGAGTGGCACTCTGTGCATTTGGAATTGATAACCCACAGATTTTTTGGCTTTCCAATATGTTTGACTATTCCGTAAGCGATGATATGGTTCATTTGAATATGATTTCTTATATCAGCCCTTTAGAATGCGAACAAGATATTAAAACGCTTAATGCCGTTGCAAATAAATATATTTCTTCTGTTCCTGACGGACTCGGGGAATATGAACGTGAACTTTATCTTCACGATAAATTGATTGCAAATTGTGATTATCCAAGCGACTCTCAATTGAAAGAAAACCGTTGGCAGCCGTTTACGGTATATGGAGCTTTGGTTGAAAAAAAGGCAGTATGCCAAGGCTATGCAGCGGCGATTCAATGGCTTTTATCTTATGTAGCAATTGATTCTTCAATCGTTGGCGGAACATCTCACGGTGAGCTCCATGCTTGGAATGCAGTAAAAATAAACGGCTTGTGGTATTATTTAGATCCAACCTGGGACGATACAAAAAAGACACAGTATAATCACGATTATTTTAATATTTCAGAAAAAGTGCTTAGCGTCGACCATACGCTGTCAAAGCCATTTTATAAATTTACCGATAATCAGTTATGCGGTGCAAATAATACGTCAGCCTGCGACTTTAATTTAATGACATTTACTTGTAATAGCCTTGCTGATAATTATTTTACTCATGTCGCTGTTACGATTAACGGTTTTGATTCCGTAAACAATGCCAATGTGGTTTATAAACTCACAGAAGCCGCTAAATCAAATCAAACTCATTTTTATCTGAAAATCGATTCAGGGCTTGACTATGATAAAGCCGTGAGCAAGTTATTTGATAGTTCTCCTTATTGGTATTATAATTATTGTAAGCAGGCAAATAAGCTGCTTCCCGATGGAGAACAGATTGATCTTGATGATATATACGTTACTCGTTCATCTGAATATAAAAAGCTTAATCTTGTTGAAATTGATTTATCTTTCCGATAATTTACGGATATTAAACAGAAAGAGGATGCTCCATGAAATACGACACAGCCTTGTGCCGACTTGTTGAAAAAAAAGAAATTGCAAAAGGATTTTTTGATTTTCGTGTTCAAAACACAGATTTAATGAATAATGCTTTACCCGGGCAGTTCGTTCATATTTTGGTGCCCGGTAAAACCTTGCGCCGCCCTATCTCGATATGCGATGTAGAAAACGGATGTATGCGCCTTGTTTTTGAAATTCGTGGCGAAGGCACCGACATTCTTTCACAAATGAAAGTCGGCGATGATCTCGATATTTTGGGACCTCTTGGGACAGGCTTTAAAATTGAAAAAGGGAAAAAATACGCTTTTGTAGGCGGAGGAATCGGAACGCCGCCGCTCCTATATGCTGCAAAGCAGGCGGATACGGCTATTGCTGTTTTAGGCTTTCGCAGTAGTGATGCAATAATACTTAAAGAGGACTTTGAAAAAGCTTGCAGTAAGGTATATTTAACTACTGACGACGGCAGTGCAGGGCATCATGGATTTGTCACCGACCCACTGAGTGAAATTATAGGTGAAGTTGATGAGGTTTGTGCTTGCGGTCCTACCCCAATGCTTAAGGCTATAGCATTAATTGCACAAAAGAACGCAAAGCCATGCCAGATTTCAATGGAAGAACGCATGGGGTGCGGGGTAGGGGCATGTCTTGTTTGCGCCTGCAAAACGAAAATAAACAACGTTGAGGGCTATTCTCACGTATGTAAAGCAGGCCCTGTATTTCGTGCTGAGGAGGTAGTATTCTGATGGCAGATTTACGTGTAAATGTTGCTGGAGTAAAATTTCAAAATCCGTTGATTGCAGCATCGGGCACCTTCGGGTTCGGTGAAGAATACAGCGAGTTTTATCCGCTTTCAAAGCTTGGCGGTATCTCCTGCAAAGGGATTACGCCTAAAAAACGTGACGGTAATCCGCCGCCTCGTATTGCAGAAACTCCAAGCGGTATTTTAAATGCCGTAGGGCTGCAAAACCCTGGAGTCGACTATTTTATTAAAGAAGAATTACCACGGCTTTCTAAGCAAGGGACTGTTATTATAGCCAATGTAGCAGGCAATACATATGAGGATTACTGCGAAATGGCAGAAAAACTTTCAAATTCAGAAGTTGATATGATTGAACTGAATATCTCATGCCCGAATGTTAAGGCAGGCGGCGTTCAGTTTGGTACAAGCTGCGAATCAGTTGCCGCTATTACAAAAGCAGTGCGTCCTTATTGTAAAAAACCGCTTATAGTAAAGCTTTCTCCCAATGTTACAGATATAGCATCAATTGCAAAAAGTGCTGAAAGTGAGGGGGCAGATGCTGTTTCGCTTATAAATACAATTACAGGAATGCGAATTGACATTAACACACGTCGTCCGATTATAAAAAATAATACAGGCGGACTTTCAGGTGCTGCTATTTTTCCTGTTGCCGTTCGTATGGTGTGGCAAGTTGCAAATGCCGTTAAAATCCCAATTATCGGCATGGGTGGCATCTCAACTTGGAAGGATGCCGTTGAAATGCTTATTGCGGGAGCAACTGCATTGCAAATCGGTACGGTGCTGTTTAGCGATCCATACGCTCCAATCAAAATTAATGACGGCATAAATGCTTTTCTTGAAAAAAACGGAATTAAATCTGTCAGCGAGCTTACTGGTTCTATACGCATTTGGGAATAAAAATTTTTTATGGGTAAATACTAACTTCCGAAGTTTTGAAATTATTTCGGAGGTTTATATGGATTATTTAAGAATTTTTTATATGTCGATAGGTTCGCTTATTGTTTTGCTTTTGCTTTCAAAGCTTATGGGAAATAAGCAAATGTCCGAGCTGAGCTTGTTTGACTATATTATTGGAATTACTATCGGCTCTATTGCCGCTGAAATGGCAACGTGCCTTGAAAGTAACTTTCTTCAGCCGCTTCTCGCTATGGTTATCTATGGCGTTGCGGCAGCATGTATTTCGATTCTCTGCAATAAATCAATCAAAACTCGTCGCTTTTTTGACGGACGATCAATCATTTTAATGGATAAAGGTAAATTATATGAGAAGAATTTCAAGACAGCAAAGCTTGATTTGAATGAATTTCTTTCTCAATGCAGAGTATGCGGTTATTTTAATATTGCTGATATTCAAACTGCTGTTTTTGAAGCAAACGGAAAGCTTTCTATTTTGCCAAAATCGGCGAAGCGCCCTGTAACTACGGGGGATATGAATATGACGCTTCAGGATGAAAATCCATTTGCAAGTATAATTATCGATGGCAAAATATTAGAACGTAATTTAAGAAATTCGGGTAAAGACATGGCATGGGTTGATCATCAATTAGAGCTTCAGAATGCCAAAACAGTTGAAGACGTTTTTTATGCGGCTTGTGACGGAGCCGACCAAATGATTATTTTTAAACGTGAAGAGTGCAAGCCGGACGATGATATCTTCCAGTAAAACAAAAGGAGGCGATGCCGTGATAATTTTAGCCGTAGATTTAGGGTTAGCGCGAACAGGTCTCTCAGTTTGCGATAAAGGCGAATTTTTAGCATCTCCGCTTTGCGTTATTGAAGAGAGAAATCAGCAAAAGCTTCTTGAAAAGGTTCTTGATGAAGTTAAAAACAGTAAAGCCGAGGAGATTGTGCTCGGATTACCTCGTAATATGGACGGAAGTGAGGGGCAGAGTGCTGAAAACGCAAGGGCATTCGGCGAAAAGCTTCAAACGCTTTCTGGTATTTCCGTTATTTTACGGGATGAGCGCCTGACGACAACATCGGCGCATAATTATTTAAATAATACCGATATTCGTGGCAAAAAGCGTAAGGCCGTAGTTGATGCCGTTGCCGCAACAATTATTTTGCAGGATTATCTTGATTTTAAGAAAACACTTATTTAGTCAATCACCTTGAAAACAGTACAGCCTTTGCGGACAATTTTTCGCTGTGCTGTGTTGTCCTCGTCGGAATCCGACAGGATTCCATCCTCTTCCGCCTTGCACATCAGAAAATTGCCTCGCAAATCCAAGCGCACTTTTCAAGTTGATCGACTAT
This sequence comes from Bacillota bacterium, assembly GCA_030705695.1. GTDB lineage: Bacteria > Bacillota > Clostridia > Oscillospirales > Acutalibacteraceae > JAUZPX01. The sequence continues at coordinate 4,472 of JAUZPX010000035.1, read as the reverse complement.
ATATAAAATAGTATTTGCAAATAGGTGGGTTAAGAAGTCAAAAATGGGTATGCTGTACGCTTCCCTAAAAATATAAATATATAGTTAATTAACTTAAAAACTGTACCGCCTTAGCGGGCTATTTTCAGCTACGCTGTGTTGTCCAAGTCGGAATCCAAAAGGATTCCATCCTCCTCCGCCTTGCGTATCAAAAAATCGCCTCGCAAATCCAAGTGCACTTTTGAAGTTCATTAACAATAAAAGGAGCGAAAAATATGTTAGATTTAATTTCACATCCAAATGAGCAGGAATTTAAAGATCTTATTAAAGACAATGAATTTGTTATGGTCGATTTTTGGGCGACATGGTGTGGTCCATGCCGTATGGTAGCCCCTACAATCGAGGAAATCGCCGAGGAATTTGAGGACGTCACCGTTGCAAAAATCGATATCGATGAATATGGTTCTCTTGCAGCAGAATATGACGTACAAAGTATTCCCACAGTTGTTTTCTTTAAAAACGGAGAAGAGATTCACCGTGAAGTCGGAGTAAAGTCCTTTGATGATTATGCCGATTTTATTGACGCCAACTTGTAATAAAGATTATAGTTAATTAATTTATAACACAAAAAACAGCGCAGGAATTTTTCCTGCGCTGTTTGCGTTTATATATGTTTTATCCTTTATAAGTTGTAACTTCAATGCTCTTGATTTTTACAGGGCTAACGGGAGAAGAAGCCTCGCCTGAGGCACTTGATTTTACTGCTGCTTTTGCAATTTTATCAACTACATCCATACCGCTTATTACCTGTGCAAAGACTGTATGGCCTCTGCCAATTGCGTTAAATGCACCGTCAAGACCTGGGTTTCCGCCGTTATTTGTGTAAAGATTTTGAATGTCAGATGAAACTTTATCGGTGTTGTAAAAGGCAGTATAGCTTGATTCGTATTGGTCAAGGAATGTACTAAGCTGTCCTTCTTGGTAATAATTTTGAATAGCTGTTTTTACTTGTGACCATTGCTTTTGTACAGATGAGAAACCTCCGTTTTTAGCAAAAGTAGATTTATCGCCCTGGTCAATAAAAAACTGGCTGCCGTTTGTATTTGAACCCGAATTTGCCATTGCAACAGCACCGCGTATATTATAAAGTTTTGTTGAAAATTCGTCTGCAAAAGGAGTTTTCCAAATGCTTTCGCCGCCTGTTCCGTCTCCTTTCGGGTCGCCGCCCTGTATCATAAATCCGCTCACTACACGATGAAAGTCAAGACCGTTGTAATATCCATTCTTTGCATGTGTTATGAAGTTTTCAACGGCTTTAGGTGCGGCTTCGGGGAAAAAGCGTAATGTAATGTCGCCGTAGCCAGTGTGCATAATAGCGATTTGATCGCCTTTTTTCGGCGTATTTAATTGATAACCCACAGCGTCTTTTGTGTCGTTGTAAACTTTAACTCCTGTTGGCATAAGCTTGCTTATATCGTAAGTTCCTACCGAGCTTGTGTTTGCCCCTGAAGTAATATTGCTGCTTGATGATGAGCTGCCTTTGTTACAACTGCTTAGTATAACTGCAGAACCTGCAACAAGTGACATAGCTATAAATCCCGTAAGTATTTTTTTATATTGTATCTTTCTCATTTTGTAATTCCTTCCAAATTGTTTTTATTAATTTTATAACAATCCATGTTTTTTTGCAAGTCATTGTGTGTAAACAAAAAAATTCCCCACTCTTTGTATATTCGGGACGGTCTTTTGCATATCAATTGTATATACAGATTTTGGTACAAAGAAAACGGGAGGACTTAAAATGATAGAATTTTATCCTGAGGGACGGCTTATCGACAAGATTGAAAATCAAAACTCGCTTAGATCTATCGCACATTTGGCTGAGGCATGTCGTGAAGAGAAAATTCTTGAAGCAAGAGCGGTAGTATGCGATTCGAAACATAATTTAATTGTTGATTTAGGCTGTGCCAGAGGTGTTATCCCCAGGGAGGAAGGCGCGGTCGGAATTAAAGAAGGTACGGTTAGGGATATTGCGGTGATTTCCAGAGTTAATCGACCTATTTGCTTTGTTGTAACTGGTTTTGAGCGTGACGAGAAAGGATTGCTCACTGTATTGCTGTCACGGCGTAAAGCACAGCAAATGTGCATTGACGGATATATAAGTAAGCTTCATCCGGGAGACGTCGTGGATGCTCGCATTACGCATTTGGAAGCATTCGGTGCTTTTGCCGATATTGGCTGCGGAATTGCTTCGCTTATGCCTATTGATACAATTTCTGTTTCACGAATAGAGCATCCACGTGAACGCTTTTGTGTCGGCATGGACATAAAAGCAGTAGTAAAGCTTGTTGAAAACGGCAGAATAAGTCTAACGCATAAGGAACTTCTTGGTACGTGGGAAGAGAATGCAAAAATGTTTGCACCAGGTGAAACCGTGGCAGGAATTGTGCGTTCAGTAGAAGATTATGGAGCTTTTGTTGAGCTGACGCCAAATTTGGCAGGTTTAGCTGAAGCCAGAGATGGCATTCATCCCGGACAGCAAGCAAGTGTTTACATAAAAAATATTATTCCTAACCGCATGAAAGTTAAACTGATAATTATTGATACATTTGAATATGATTATAACCCGCCGAGTCCTAAATATTATTTTGAAGGGGAACATATGGATAATTTCTTATATTCTCCTCCTGATGCAGACAAAATCATTGAAACCGTATTTGAATAAAAAAAACTCGAGCAACATCAATTTTGATGTTGCTCGTTATTTAATGATTAAATTTACCAGCGTCGTCTTGAATTGTATACCTTAGCACGAGTTCTGTGAGTGTAAAGTTTCCTTTTCTCTCTGGCATATACAATAAAGAAAGTTATAAACGTTGCTGCTAATGAAATTATAATCCAAAGTATTGAATTGAATTTTTCGCCTGTTTGTACTGCACCGTTATTTGTATCGGTAGCGGCTACTGTTGCAACGGCATTGGATGTTTGTGTACTCACTTTTGTTGCAAGAGCGGTGTTTAAAGCGCCTGTTTGAGTTTTCACATTGCTTGCAGTATTTGTTTCCGGTTCACTGCTTGCCGATGTAGCCGATTGTGTAGCTGTGGTTGTTGCAGGTACGGTTGGTGCCGAATTTGGATTTTTAACGGCAGTGCCACTGTTTAACATTTTTTGTGTTGCAGTATCGGCATATCCTGTTTGCGTTAATTTATTTGCCGCCTGGAAAGTTGTAACAGCGGCTGCGGTTAATTCACCGAAATAGCCTGTAGGTGTATCGTTAAAATATCCTAAATCTTTTAATTTGGTTTGCAACTGTAAAATTGTATCGCCTGAGTCACCGATTTTATATTCAGTATTGGCTGAAGTTGTTGCCGGTTGTGTTGCAACAGTTTGAGCTGCTTTTTTAGGAGCGCTGTCTGAATAAAGAATTTTTAAATCGGAAGCGCCTGCTATGCCGTCAACAGTTACATTGGCTGCTCTTTGAAAATCTTTATATGCGCTTTCGGTTTGATCGCCGAAATATCCTGAAATCGGACCGCTGTAAAAGCCTAAAGCTGTTAATCTGTTTTGCAGTTTGGTTACATCATCACCTGAAGAACCGACTTTTAAAACACCAGAGTTAGAAGAGGAGCCTGTTGAAGTTGATGAATCTGACGCTTTAGATACGCTTTTTGCTACAGGGGCACTTACTGAAGAATAATCGGTAGCTTCATAAGCACTGCTTCCTGGCGATTTGTCCGACACGCCGCTGGAATTAAAGTTATATGTAATGTCATCAAGCGTTTCGCTTGTGCTGACAACGTACTGTCCGTCTTCATAATAATAAGAATTACCGTTAAACAAAACCCAACCGTTTGTAGGGTAACTGACGCCTGCAACTTTAAACCATTCTACCCAATTTTCACGGCTGATAGGGCTGTAACAAACGCCGCTTTGTTCATCTCTTGCGTCAACTGCCATTCCATTGCCTACATAAACACCTACATGACCTGGTTTGTGAAGACCTAAGCCCTGAATTCTTGGAATACCGTCGCTGACATTGCCCGATTCGGGGGAACTGCCAAGCATGTCGGTTCTGGATCCGCCAACACCGTTATAGAGTTTTATTAGACCAGAACAATCTACAGCACCGGATGTACATGAACCGTAAACATAAGACCAACCGTCATTATAAGCTTTCATAGCAAAAGCGGCTAAGCCTACGCCTGTGCTGGAAGAAGCACTTGCTACAGGGATCTGCATTACAATAATTGCAGAGAGGATTAAAGATACCAATAAAATGGAAATTGTTCTTTTAAATTTTTTATTCATTAAAATATCCTCCGAAACAATTTACAAAATCATTCATAATATTTTGTTTTAAATGATGCTCGTAAATGATATTTAATATGACAAAGTAATTACATTTTGTAATAATTTATGTTCATTGTATCAAACTTGTAACCTAATTTCAAGACTTTTTCCAAAAAAATTGTAATATTTTTAAAAATTTATAT
>JAUZPX010000034.1 GCA_030705695.1 Bacillota bacterium | reverse complement strand
ATGTTTTATATTACTGTTTATTTGAATTGCTTTGGTAAATACAAAATTAAATTATGTATATTTATACATTAAATTCTAATAATATGCATTCACTTGCTTTCATATGAATAATATAGTAAAATGAGATTAAAATCCAAATCTTGGATAAAGGGGAACTTTTAATGAACGGTTTTACTGAATTTGACTGCAGAAGCCTTACCGAAAACGTTTTTAAGCTTATCGACAAAGACTGGATGCTCCTCACCGCAGGCAGTGAAAACTCTTATAACACTATGACTGCAAGCTGGGGTGGAATGGGTATCCTATGGAACAAAAATGTAGTATTCTCCTTTGTGCGGCCACAGCGTTATACGCTTGAATTTATGGAAAAGAACGACCTGTTTTCTATCTCGTTTTATCCCGAAGAATACCGCAAAGCGCTTGCATATTGCGGAGCTCACTCAGGAAGAGATGTAGACAAAGCCGTAGAAACAGGACTTACCCCTATTTTTTCATATGACGCTCCTTTTTTTGAAGAAGCAAGACTTGTTTTTGTTTGCAAGAAACTTTATGGTCAGTTCTTAAACTATGAAAGCATAATAGATAAATCCGTAGATTCAAATTATGCATCAAAGGATTACCATAAAATGTATATTGGCGAAATTATAAAGGCTTATCGGCAAGATTAAGCAAAAGGGAATTACAATGAACAAAACAGTTCTTATAACAGGTGCATCACGGGGGATTGGAGCGCAGACCGCACGTCTTTTTTCTGAGAATGGATTTAATGTTGTTATAAACTATTATAAAAGCGAATCAGCCGCATTTGCTTTGCGTGATGAAATAATAAACAAAGGCGGTAACGCTATTGCAATTTGCTGTGATGTTGCAAATGAAGCTGAAGTAACCCAAATGTTTAATACCGCAAACAAGGTATTCGGGCAGCTCGACATTCTTGTTAATAATGCAGGAATTGCTATGCAAAAGCTTATTACAGAAACCTCTTTTGACGAATACCGCCGTATAATCAACGTAAACCTTGACGGTGTTTTTAACTGCTGCAAAGCCGTTTTACCGCAAATGATTTCACGAAAAAGCGGAATTATAATTAATGTTTCTTCTATGTGGGGGCAAACGGGTGCATCTTGCGAGGTTGCATATTCAGCGGCAAAAGCAGGTGTTATCGGGCTTACGAAAGCCCTTGCAAAAGAAGTGGGGCTAAGCGGAATAAGAGTTAACTGCGTTGCTCCTGGAGTTATTGCAACCGATATGCTTGGGGATTTAGAAGAGCAAACGCTTGAAGAACTGAAAAGCGAAACGCCGCTTAACTGCCTCGGTACACCGAACGATATTGCTGAAGCAATTCTTTTTCTGTCAAGCGATAAAGCAAAATTTATTACAGGTCAAGTCATTAGTGTAAACGGCGGCTTTGTATAGTTAATTAACCTAAAAGTGCAAATGGATTTGCGAGACGATTTTTTGATGAGCAAGGCGGAGGAGGATGGAATCCTGTCGGATTCCGACGAGGACAACACAGCGTAGCGAAAAATTGTCCGCAAAGGCGAAGCAGTTTTTAGGCTAATTAACTATCATTTAAGACGTCAAAGTTAAAGGATATTGCCATGAAAAAGCTGAAATCATACGGTTTGTTATTTTTTTGTGTTTTGTTCTTTTTGTCGTGCTTTACTGTAAATACATCGGCACTCTCGAACATAAAATTTAATATTCAAGGAGATTCATCTGCAAAAACAGGTCGGATTTTCAACTGTACTGTATGTGCTTCATCTGACTCAGGCAAAGCCTTTGCCGCAGGACGAATTACCGTTAACTTTGATACCAGCTCTATGCAGCTTAAAGGAGTTTCGTCTCTCGATTGCGGTGATGTCACTTTTAATCAGGCTGGTAATTCAATTACCATTGTATATCTGAATGCAGATGGAACAAATATCTGTTCAAACAGCCAATTGCTAAAAATTTCGTTTAAAGCAATCTCGTCTGTGGATAACTCTCCGATTACGTTGAGTGCAGACCAGTGCATTGATGAAAACGAAAATAACCTGACTCCCTCTATTTCTTCAAATATGTCCATAACAATTACGGGGAAAACTGTTTCACGAGACCCTGAAACCAGTTCAGGCACAAGTAAATCCACAAAAACAAAGGATTCCAGCGATTCTAACGATAATTCTGAAGATACCGCTTGCGGTTCAACTGTCATAGCAGGCAAAGATGCAAACGCAGTACACTGCATCAATATGCAAAACAACAGCTTCTTATCTTTTGCTGCTGGCATTGGAGTTGCATTTGCGCTTGTTGCGGTGTTTTTAGTGGCTTATCGGCTGGGTGTCAAGAAAAGAAATGATAAAAAATAACGGCGTTTGGCAATTCATGTGCCAAACGCCTATCATTATTTTATAGGCGGATAAGGTTCAGCTACGTCTGTAATATCTAGTATATAATCAAGGCTTGTTTTATAAAAATTAGCTAAAATAATCAAGTCTTTAATTTTTGGAATGCATTCGCCTATTTCATATTTAATGTACTTCTGCTTTGATATATTTAACAACTTTGCAATATCAGCTTGAGTTAAATCTAAATTCCCCCGAAGATATTTTAATCTATCATTACATGCCATACTCCCACCTCCTGAGAGCAATTATACAGCATATTATTTTGAAATCTTGATTTTAACTCGCTACGAGTTAAAACTTTTTTATTTCTAAAAACAGTTTTAATTATATAAATAAGCCCGTCGGTTTTTCCGACGGGCTTTGCTTTTAATTATTCAAATGAATAACTTGTGCCAGTTTCTTCAATTTCAACATCACGGTAGCGGCTCATGCCTGTACCTGCAGGAACAAGCTTACCGATAATTACATTTTCCTTCAAGCCGAGAAGAGGATCAACCTTACCTTTGATTGCGGCATCGGTAAGAACTCTTGTTGTCTCTTGGAATGAAGCAGCTGAAAGGAAGCTGTCTGTTGCCAACGAAGCTTTTGTAATACCGAGAAGCATCTGAGTATACTCTGCTTCTTTAAGATCGGTTTCGCCATTTTCAATTCGCTGGCGAATTTCATCGTTTGCAGAAAGAATCTCGTTCTTATCAATCAGCGTACCCGGCATAAACGATGTGCTTCCGCTTTCTTCAATGCGGACCTTTTTCATCATCTGACGTACGATAACCTCAATGTGCTTGTCATTGATATCAACACCCTGCATACGGTAAACACGCTGAACTTCTTGAATCAAATAATCCTGTACAGCTTTTGCGCCTTTAATTGCCAGAACATCATGGGGATTAATAGAACCTTCAGTGATCATATCACCTGCTTCTATAGTCTGCCCTTCTTCAACTTTAACTCTTGAACCGAACGGAATAAGATATGATCTTTCCTCGCCAGATTCTTTATCATAGATAACAGCATGACGATTGTTCTTAATCTCATCAAATCTGACATCGCCTGCGATTTCACTGATTATTGCAAGGTGCTTTGGTTTACGTCCTTCGAAAAGTTCCTCGACTCTTGGGAGACCTTGCGTAATATCTTCTGCGGAAGCAACACCGCCTGTATGGAAAGTACGCATTGTCAGCTGAGTACCAGGCTCACCGATAGACTGAGCCGCAATAATACCAACGGCTTCACCAACTGTAACAGGCATACCGTTTGCCAAGTTGCTTCCGTAGCATTTCTTGCAAACACCATGCTTAGCACGGCATCCGAGAATCGAACGGAGTTCAATACGCTCTGTGCCTGCTTTAACAATGATATCAGCCTCACGGTCGCTCATCATGATATCTTTGGAAACAAGCACTTCGCCTGTTTGCGGATCAACAAAATCACGAACAAGATAACGTCCCAAAAGACGCTCATGCAATGGTTCAATAGACTCTTTTCCGTCACGAATTTCAAAGACTTCAATTCCTGTCTCGGTACCGCAGTCATCCTCACGAATGATAACATCCTGAGAAACGTCAACAAGACGACGTGTAAGGTAACCTGAGTCGGCCGTTCTTAAAGCAGTATCGGCCAAGCCCTTTCTGGCACCACGTGATGAAATAAAGTACTCTAAAATATTCAGACCTTCACGATAGTTAGCTCTAATCGGAATTTCAATTGTTTTACCTGATGTATTGGCGATTAAACCACGCATACCAGCAAGCTGACGAATCTGGCTCATGCTACCACGAGCACCTGAATCTGCCATCATGAAAATTGGGTTATATCTTCCCAAATTACCCTGAAGAGCTTTTGTAACATCGTTTGTTGCGGTTTCCCAGATTTTCAGAACTTGAGTATAACGCTCTTCGTCCGAAATCAAGCCGCGCTTGAAGAAAGATGTTACTTTATCAATGTCTAGCTCTGCTTGAGCAATGATTTCTTTTTTCTTTCCAGGTATTTCAGCATCGCAAACAGCAACGGTAATAGCACCCTTGGTAGAATATTTAAAGCCTTGAGCTTTAATATTATCAAGCACAATGCTTGTTTTTTGTGTGCCATGAGTCTTGATGCAGCGCTCGATAATCCAACCCAGCTGTTTCTTTCCTGCAAGGAAATCGATTTCCAAGAGGAAAAGATTTTCAGGATCGGAACGGTCGACAAAACCGAGGTCTTGAGGAATAGGCCGATTAAAGATAATTCTTCCGACTGTGGTATCAATAATCTTCGATTTTTCTTCGCCGTTTATTGTCATGGTACGTCTTACTTTGATTTTCGCATGAAGTGTTACAATGCCTGATTCATAGGCAAGCACGGCTTCATCGAAATTACGAAAAACCTTGCCTTCGCCTGGCTCACCGTCTTTATCAAGAGTCAAATAGTAAGAACCGAGAACCATATCCTGAGTCGGAACAGCAACAGGACGTCCGTCTGACGGTTTTAACAGGTTTCCAGCAGCAAGCATTAAGAAGCGAGCTTCAGCCTGTGCTTCTGCTGAAAGCGGTACGTGAACAGCCATCTGGTCGCCGTCGAAGTCAGCATTATATGCCGTACAAACAAGCGGATGGAGTTTCAAAGCACGACCCTCAACAAGGATAGGCTCGAACGCCTGAATACCAAGTCTGTGAAGTGTCGGAGCACGGTTTAACAGAACTGGGTGACCCTTGATAACTATTTCAAGTGCATCCCAAACTTCTGCCTTTGCACGTTCTACTGCTTTTCTGGCAGCTTTAATATTCTGAACAGCCTTTGTTTCAACAAGGCGTTTCATTACAAACGGCTTAAACAGTTCAAGTGCCATCTCTTTTGGAAGACCGCACTGATACATTTTCAGCTCTGGTCCTACAACGATAACAGAACGTCCAGAATAGTCAACACGTTTTCCGAGAAGATTCTGTCTGAAACGGCCTTGCTTACCTTTTAGCATATCAGACAAAGATTTCAGCGCTCTGTTATTCGGTCCGGTAACGGGTCTGCCACGGCGTCCGTTGTCGATTAATGCGTCAACGGCTTCCTGAAGCATTCTTTTTTCGTTGCGGATAATAATATCAGGAGCTTCAAGCTCCAAAAGTCTTTTTAAACGATTGTTTCTGTTTATTACACGGCGATATAAGTCGTTAAGATCGCTTGTTGCGAAACGTCCGCCGTCAAGTTGAACCATTGGACGAATATCTGGTGGAATGACAGGTACAACATCAATAATCATCCACTCAGGGCGGTTGCCAGAAGCACGGAATGCTTCAACAACTTCCAATCTTTTCAGAATACGAACACGTTTCTGACCGCTTGCACTTTCAAGCTCTTCACGAAGAAAGGTAGCCATTTCGTCAAGATTGATTTCTTCAAGAAGCTTTTTAATTGCTTCTGCGCCCATCCCTGCCTCGAAGTCGTCTTCATATTTTTCACGCATATCACGGTATTCACGCTCGGTTAGAAATTGCTGTTTTGTAAGCTCTCGTGCGTCACCTGGGTCGGTAACGATATATGCGCCGAAATATAAAACTTTTTCAAGCATTCTCGGAGAAATATCAAGCATCAAGCCGATTCTCGATGGAATACCCTTAAAATACCAAATGTGAGAAACAGGAGCGGCAAGCTCGATGTGCCCCATTCTTTCACGACGAACTTTACTTCTTGTAACTTCAACACCGCAGCGATCACAAATTTTGCCTTTATAGCGAATTCTTTTGTACTTTCCGCAGTGGCATTCCCAGTCCTTTTGAGGTCCGAAAATACGCTCGCAGAAAAGACCGTCACGCTCAGGCTTTAATGTACGGTAGTTGATGGTTTCAGGCTTTTTAACTTCACCGTGTGACCATTCTCTTATTTGTTCCGGCGAGGCAAGTCCTATTTTCATTGATTCAAAAACGTTAAATTCCATATTACCGGCCCCTCCTTATATTTGGTCATCGAAATCGCCATCGGCAGAATCATCGAAATCTTCATCATCGTCATCTTCATCGTCAAAAAGTGAAGATTCGTCAAACATGTTGTTGTCATCGGGGTCATCCTCAAGTATGAATCCATCCATGCTTGTCATGACTTCGTCCTCAACCATAATATCGGTTGACGGCGGGATTCCGATATCGTCGTCTTCTTCAAACTTCTGCTTCAAGTCAATTTCTTCGTTAAATTTATCAAGAACTTTCACATCAAGAGAAAGTGATTGCAATTCTTTTATAAGAACCTTAAATGATTCTGGAATACCTGGAGTCGGAATATTCTGACCTTTTACGATAGCTTCGTATGTCTTTACACGTCCTACAACGTCATCGGATTTAACAGTCAAAATTTCCTGCAAGGTATATGCAGCGCCATAAGCTTCAAGCGCCCAAACTTCCATTTCTCCGAAACGCTGTCCGCCGAATTGAGCTTTACCACCAAGTGGCTGCTGAGTAACAAGCGAGTACGGTCCCGTGGAACGTGCATGAATCTTATCGTCAACAAGATGATGGAGTTTTAAATAATACATATAACCGACGGTGACAGGGTTATCAAAATATTCTCCTGTTCTGCCGTCTTTTAAGAGTGTCTTTCCATCCTCTCTGAAACCTGCCATTCGGAATGTCTCGAAGATGTCCTCTTCGTGAGCGCCGTCAAAGACAGGAGTCATAATTTTCCAGCCAAGTGCTTTTGCAGCATAACCGAGGTGAACCTCAAGTACCTGACCGATGTTCATACGTGAAGGAACGCCAAGAGGGTTCAAAACGATATCAAGTGGCGTACCGTCAGGCAGGAATGGCATATCTTCAACTGGCAAAATACGTGAAACAACACCCTTGTTTCCGTGACGTCCAGCCATCTTATCACCAACAGAAATCTTTCTCTTCTGAGCTAAATAGCAGCGAACAACTTTGTTAACGCCTGGCTGCAATTCATCATGGCTGTTCTCTCTTGTAAAGACTTTAACGTCAACAACGATACCTGATTCTCCGTGAGGAACACGTAAAGAAGTATCTCTTACTTCTCTTGCTTTCTCACCGAAAATGGCTCTTAACAGCCTTTCTTCGGCAGTAAGTTCAGTTTCGCCCTTTGGAGTTACTTTACCGACAAGAATATCGCCTGCATGTACTTCGGCACCGATATGAATAATACCCTGATCATCAAGATCTTTAAGCATATCTTCGCCGACATTTGGAATATCACGTGTGATTTCTTCTGGTCCGAGCTTTGTATCACGGGCTTCAGTCTCATATTCTTCAATATGAATTGACGTATATACATCGTCACGAACTATTTTTTCATTTAGAAGAACAGCGTCTTCGTAGTTATAACCTTCCCATGTCATAAAGCCGATGAGAGCATTTTTACCAAGGCTTATTTCGCCGTTGCTGGTAGCAGGACCATCCGCAAGAACTTCGCCTTTTTTCACCTTTTGGCCACGGCTGACAATTGGAATTTGATTAATACATGTTCCCTGGTTGGAACGCATAAATTTAGTAACATGAAAATCTTGAATACGACCGTTGTCATACTTTACACGAATGCTGTCGGCACTAACTGAAAGCACAACGCCGTCATCTTCTGAAAGAAGACAGACACCTGAGTCAACACCTGCTTTGTATTCCATACCTGTTCCGACAATCGGAGACTCTGTTTTTAGAAGCGGCACAGCCTGACGTTGCATGTTAGATCCCATCAGAGCACGGTTAGCGTCATCGTTTTCAAGGAAAGGAATCATTGCAGTAGCAACCGAAACAACCATACGTGGTGAAATATCCATGTAATCGGCACGGTTACGCTCAACTTCAACGAATTCGTCTCTATGTCTGCCGTTAACTTTTGAGTGCTTAAAGCGACCGTTTTCGTCTAAAGGCTCGTTCGCCTGAGCTACAATGAATGAGTCTTCAATATCAGCAGTCATATATACAACTTCGCTTGTAACAACGCCTGTTTCTTTATCTACACGGCGGAACGGTGCTTCAATAAAACCATATTCATTGATTCTTGCAAAAGTTGCAAGATAGGAAATCAATCCGATATTCGGACCTTCAGGAGTTTCAATTGGGCACATACGTCCGTAATGGCTATAGTGAACGTCACGGACTTCGAATCCTGCTCTGTCACGAGAAAGACCTCCCGGTCCCAATGCGGAAAGACGTCTTTTATGCGTTAACTCGGCAAGTGGGTTTGTTTGATCCATAAACTGAGAAAGCGGAGAAGATCCGAAAAATTCTTTAATTGCTGCCGTAACCGGACGGATATTAATTAATGCATTCGGAGAAAGATTTTCAAGATCCTGAGCTTGCAGCGTCATTCTTTCACGGACAACTCTCTCTAAACGTGAGAATCCAATACGGAATTGATTTTGCAGCAGCTCGCCTACAGAACGGATACGGCGATTGCCCAAGTGGTCGATATCGTCAATATTGCCTAAGCCGCAAGCAAGGCAGTTCATGTAATTGATAGAAGAAAGAATATCGTCAACTGTAATATGATTTGAAATAAGTTCAGGCAGTCTGTTAACAATAGCGGCTTTCAGCTCTTCGTCATTATTGCAACTGTCAAGAATCTCGCAAAGAACGTTGAAATTAACACGCTCTAAAACGCCGCATTCTTTTTTTGCATCAAAATCAACGAATTTGTTGATATCAACCATTCCGTTGCTGATGACCTTTACTGTTTTGCCGTCTATGTTAACATAAGCAATGCTTACGCCTGCGTCCTCGATCTCCATGGCTTTATCACGAGTTAAAACCTCGTCACGCATAGCCATGATCTCGCCTGTGCGCGGATTTGCAATAGGCTCGGCAAGCTTCTGATTTGCGATTCTTCCGCTAATACCTAATTTTTTATTGTATTTATAGCGACCTACTCTAGACATATCATAACGTCTTGGGTCGAAGAACAACGTATTAATGTGCGCCTGTGCGCTTTCAACGGTTGGAGGCTCACTGGGGCGTAGCTTGCGGTACACCTCCACAAGTCCTTCTTCTGTGTTTTTGCAAGGATCTTTCTCGATAGTCGCACGAATTCTCTCGTCATCGCCGAAATAATCAAGAATCTGAGCGTCAGAGCCTAAACCGAGAGCACGAATAAACACTGTAATCGGTATTTTACGATTTTTATCGATACGAACATAGAAAACATCGTTAACGTCGTTTTCATATTCGAGCCATGCGCCTCTGTTTGGAATAACAGTTGATGAAAACAGTTTTTTTCCTGTTTTATCGTATTCCATTTTATAATATACGCCCGGGCTACGAACAAGCTGTGATACAATAACACGCTCGGCGCCGTTTATCACAAATGTTCCGCTCGGAGTCATAAGCGGGAAATCGCCCATAAAGACGTTCGACTCTTTAATTTCGCCGCTTTCTTTATTTAAAAGTCTTGCTTTTACTCTGAGTGCTGCAGCGTAGGTCGTATCTCGTTCTTTACATTCGGCAACACTGTAATTCGGATTATCGACATCTAATTGATAATCGACAAAATCCAAAACAAGATTGCCGGTATAATCGGTAATTCCCGAAACATCCTTAAAAACCTCTTTCAGCCCTGTATCCAAAAACCATTGGTATGACTTCTTCTGAATATCAATCAAATTGGGCATGTCGATGACTTCATCGATTTTCGAAAAACTCTTCCTTTCGATATTACCCAGCTTTACAGATTTGACATTCACCATAGGCGTATCACTCCATCCTTTGTATTTATACACAACCGAAACAGCACCAAAAAATAAATTCAAAAAGGGTATTGCTTTTTTGAAAATTCTATGATAATATCAACCCAAAAAATAGGATAAATAGGTAGATATGTCCATAATGGTACAGAATAGTATGATACGCTTTTGAATTTCGAAAGTCAAGACTTTTCTTGGCTTTTTTTCTTTTTTTTAAGAAAAATTGGCGTTTTTTGAAAAATAATTCCGCAGAAGAAGTAAAATATCTTCTGCGGTTATTTTTGCTCACCCGCAAAACGCCCGGCACAGTTGTTTAAATCGCTTCAAAATAAAAAATTGAGCATATCATTTTTTTAAAAACGACAAAAAGTGATTGATTTGTAATTTAATATGGCTATAATTTTAATTAGTGAATTTATTTAACTTTAGGAGGTGAATGAGGCATTCTGAGGTTCTGTTGTAAGACGTTAAAAAATTTTTTTAAGGAGGAAAAATCATGAAAACTAAAAAAATACTTTCAATCGTAACACTATTCGGAATAAGTTTAAGTTTATTTGTTTGTAGCAGTCCAATGGCAGCTGCTACTGGACAAACATTTGCTTTAGGTGCTTTGCAGGATAATACGCCATCCATAAGTGATAAACCAAGCTCTGGCGGTGTTTGTGCCACCAATTTGCCCACCAGTGTTGATTTAAGCCAAGATAAATACTTTCCTCCAATTGGTAGCCAAGGAGAGATTGGTTCTTGTGCTTCTTGGGCTTCAACTTATTATCAATTTACATACCAAGTTGCAAGGCTTAATAACTGGGACGCAAAAAATGACGCAACAAAAAGATTTTCACCAAGATGGACATATAATTTCTGCAACTATAATTCAGATCAAACAAAGCATGATAATTGTGGCTCATTTTTTAGGGACAACTACACTATTCTTAAGTATCAAGGAGCAGCAAGATTTACAGAATTTCCCCCAACTGAATATCCTAATAATATTGACACTGAAAATAAAACATGGTGTCTTGATACAAGCGTGATGAGAAACGCCCTTAAAACTAGGATTTCAGACTTTAAGGAATATAACTTCGCAGATTCAAGTGTTAATACTCCTATTACAAGCTATGATGATACGGACTTAAATCAAATTAAAACGTTTCTTGCTACTGGAAATGTTTTAACATTTTGCACTGACTTTTATACGTGGGATTATAAAACATTGAGTAATAATGAAATTGGCTGTATAAAGGTGTATGATGATAACTCACAATGGGATGGACATGCTTTAACTATTGTCGGTTATGACGATACAATTTCTTATGACTTAAATGGTGACGGAATTATTGAACCGTACGAGAAAGGTGCATTTAAAATTGCAAATTCATGGGGTTCCGAGTACTATAAAAATAATGGCTTTGTTTGGCTAATGTATGATGCTTTAAATAAAGTATCAAATACATCTGTACAGCAAGTTGCAAACAGAGAGGCGGCTTTTGATAATTATTCTTACAATTATATACAAGTGCAAAACTATACACCACAATTAATTGGTGATATTACTCTCAGCCAAACCTCACGGAATGAAATTAATTTAAGTTCAGGCATGTCAGATGTAGCTTCAACATTGCCCACAACAACATTTGGTACAGCCCTATGCCCAAACGAACTATGGATAAAAAGTGATCCTATTGGTTTTAACGGTATAGATAATACACGCCAGGACGCAACTTTCTTAATGGATTTCAGTATGTATAATTCTGGAAGCCAAAGATCAAATTACTATGCCACCGTTGCAGATACTACGGCAAACTCAAATAATACTATTGTAAAAAATATCCGATTAGAGGATAAAAATAACAGTACTATTTTAAATTTGCCGTACACTACCAGTATAGATGGAAGTACATGCAATTTCAAGTATAGACTCGGGAAATATGGAGATGTTGATAACAACGGGCTTATAGATACAAATGATATTACACGAATACAACAATATATGGCCAGTCAAGTGACTTTATCATCTGATGATTTAAAAGCCGCTGATGTAAACGGTGACGGTGTTGTTAGTTTAAAAGATGCGTCAAAAATTCAACAATATTTATCAAATGTTATTACAACTTTTCCTGCAGGAATATTGGTATATTTAGGTTGACACGTTAATAATAATAACATATAATATAGTAAAGATTACTCATATCAATAAAGAAGGTCTTATTATGAAAAAACAAATATTAATTATTCTTGCAGCTACGTTAATCTTTTCTTGTTTCTCTTTAGGTTTCACTGCTAATGCGGTAAATGTACCTACCGAAACAAGCACAGAAGCATTCACCCAACCTACGTACCCTGCACCTGAACCAATAACTTATATATTAGGTGATGTAAACCGTGACAATGTTGTAAACTTAAAGGATGCAACTGCTCTTCAAAGGTTTCTTGCTAACGTAGATAATTCTTATTACGATGAAATCAGCTTAACTGGCGATACTAATCAAGATGGAACTGTAACACTTAAAGATGCATCTACACTTCAGAAATATTTTGTAGATTTGGTTCCACAGGGAAATATTGGTAAGCAAATAACAATCTATCCTTGTACCTAAACAACAGAAATACAAGAAATTCAAAAAACCTGTCACTTTAAATGTGACAGGTTTTTTCATTAATACAACAATATATTTATTTCTTCACAAACGTATCCACCATAATTTCGGCTCCTATTTTAAAGCCGTCTTTAAAACGCTCCTTTTCCCCGAAAGCTAATAGTTCGTCTTGCAATTCAATATAATATTCGAATAATTCTTTTCCTTTTTCGTCGAGCAATTCAAGAACTTTTGCTTCAGTTTCGCATAACATAGCTGACAATTTTTTGTATTCGTTTTCTTCTAAATAGCCATTTGTTAATGGTTTTATATTACCAAAATACAGTTCTTCAATAATATCTTTCATTAATTTTTCCTCATATTTACTTTATAATTAATTATATGATTAACTGTGATTATAATTGTACAAAAATAATATTTTCCTTTAATTACGTTATTATACATCTTATAAGGTGTAAAGTCAATACTTCTAATTAGATGTATGTTACCCTCTTTACATAAACAGTTGAGGAGGGTGCGCATGTATCATTATCAAAGACTGAAAGATTTAAGAGACGACAAAAGATTAACACAGGATGACATCGCAAAATTGTTAAAAACAACTCAACAGCAATACAGTAAATATGAAATTGGCTCACAAGAAATTCCTGTTCATCACGTAATAACACTTGCTAATTTTTATAATACATCAACCGACTTTATTCTAGGCATAACAAACAAAACTGAACGATATCCAAAAAAATAACAGCGGGCAGGAATAACACCTGCCCAAAATTAATATATTGGCTTAAATATGCCGCTTTCATTTTATAGAACAGTAAATAATACAACAGCATTAAAATTAAAAATATTTACTATTTTAGAAAGTATTGACACGTAACAAATTACGTAGTATGCTATATAATATAGTAAGGGGAAAAGAAAATGAAAAGTTACTCATCACGTCAAATAATTAAAATACTTACAGATGACGGTTGGTATGAAGTTGGTTGTGATGGCGACCATCATCAATATAAACACCCAATTAAAAAAGGCAGAGTAACAATTACGCACCCAAGAAAAGACTTTCCAATAAAAACTATAAAGAGCATAGAAAAACAGTCAGGATTAAAATTTGAATAGTCCTGACAAAAGCCTAAATATAAATGGAGGTAATATTATGAAAAAAGAAACTTATACATTCCCTGCTATTCTTCACTATGCAGATGATGGAATATCAATTGAATTCCCCGATTTGCCAGGATGTATTCCGTGCGCCGAAACCACAGACGAAGCTGTAAAAAACGCAAAAGAAGCATTAGGATTGCATTTGTTTGGAATGGAACAAGATAAAGAAAACATTCCCGAGGCTTCAACTGTGGAATCTCTAACACTTAAAAGCAATGAAATTCCCCTGCTTGTTGAAATCTTTATGCCGTCTGTACGTGAGCGTCTTAACAATAGATTTATTAAGAAAACATTGTCTATTCCCTCATGGCTAAACGTCGAAGCAGAAAAGGCTGGAATCAATTTTTCAGGCGTTTTACAAAACGCATTAAAAGAGCAACTGCATATAGATAGGCGGATATAAGAAATAACATTAAGAATAGAAAAATTCCCTGATAGCTCAACAGCACCCCAAAAGTTATACATGTGATATAATAAGCACATGTATAATGAAAGGGATGCTGTTTTTGTATGCCAATTAATGATGCATTACCTGAATTAAATATAGAATCAATCCGTAAATAGCCGAAGCCGTAATCCCGAAAACAAGAACAGGCCCTGCAATAACAAACATTTTTACACCAAGCCCCGTAATAAAGCCCTCGCTTTTAAACTCGATTGCAGGAGCAACAATTGAATTAGCAAAACCTGTAATTGGCACAATAGTTCCCGCACCTGCATGTTTTGCGATATTGTCATATACATGAATCGCAGTTAAAAACGCACCTAGGAACACAAGCGTTATAGTGCAGAGCAGTTTTGAATTATCAGCCGATACACCCCAGTACATATATAAATTGGTAAGCCCCTGCCCTATTAAGCAAATAAGACCACCAACAAGAAACGCCTTAATACAGTTTTTGAATATAGTGCTGTTGGGCGACGTTTTTTTTGTCATTTCGCCGTATTGTTTTTTTGTAACATTCAAAAAGAATCTTCCTCCCTTAATAATTGCACTAAATTTAATAAATTTTTATCGGTTCATGACTTAGTTTGTTAATATTTAGCGTAAATATTCCTTTGTTTTCTTAATATTGGCGTTCATAATTAGAACATTTTGTGAATTTCGTTAATTTTTTAAGAATCTCTTTTTTTACAAAGAATTTTCATGTATAATGTACACATGAAATAGTGAAAGATTGATATTTTTGAACAATGAAATCTATTTTGATAATGCCGCAACAACTGCCGTAAGCGAAAAAGCCGCAAAAAAAATCATGGAGCTTTTAACTGTAAAATACGGCAATCCGTCATCGCTTCATACAAAAGGTATTGAGGCAGAGGCAGAAGTTGATTATGCACGGAAAATCACAGCGCATACGTTGTCTGCATCGCACAATGAAATATACTTTACTTCAGGCGGAACGGAAGCCAACAACTTAGCAGTAATCGGCGCTGCCATGGCACGAAAAAAAATTGGCAAAAAAATCGTTTCAACATCTATCGAGCATTCCTCAGTGATGAAATCACTTAAATATCTTGAGGATGAAGGTTTTGAAGTAACTTATTTAAAACCTGATGCAAACGGAATAATCACTCCGAAAGAATTTGCCGACGCAGTTGACGACCAAACGGTATTAGTCACCGCAATGCTTGTGAATAACGAAATCGGCTCTGTTTTGGATATTGAAAACATCAGAAATGCCGTTTTCAGGAAAAATCCGAAAACAGTATTCCATACAGATGCAGTTGCTGCTTTCGGAAAAATACCGATAAACGTTAAAACCCTCGGCGTAGATTTACTAACCATCAGTGCACACAAAATCCACGGCCCTAAAGGCGTAGGTGCTTTGTTTGTAAAAAACGGCGTTCGCCTTATCCCCCGCAGTTTCGGCGGCTCTCAGGAAAAAGGGCTTCGTATCGGTACAGAGGCTACACCTTTGATTGCAGGTTTCGGAGCCGCTGTTAGCGAGCTTGAAATTAAAGATAATCTAAATAAAATCAGCGAGCTGCAAAGCTATTTGCGTAAAGAGCTTTTAAAGCTTGATGATGTTGATATTAATTCACCGCCCGATGCAATGCCGTATATTTTGAATTTTTCCGCAAACGGCATAAAAAGCGAAACATTACTTCATTATTTGGCATCTGAAAATATTTTTGTTTCAAGCGGTTCTGCCTGTGCAAAAGGCAAGCAGAGCCATGTTCTTGTGAGTTTGGGACTTAATAAACGGCGAGCCGATTCTGCTTTAAGAATCAGCTTTTCACATAACAATACAAAAGAGGAAATCGACGTCTTTCTAAGCAAACTTCAAAACGGATTAAACTCTTTAGTAAGAAAATAAGCAAACCGAAAGGATTTTAAACGTTGGAAGAAACTATACTCATAAAAATCGGCGAGATTGCGCTTAAAGGGCTTAACCGCCGCACTTTCGAAGATGTACTTGTAAAAAACATCAGACGCAGAATTTATCCTCTCGGAGAATTCACAATTCAGAACGTTCAGTCAACCATCTCTGTCACGCCGAAAAGCGACGATATTGACATGGCCGAAACTGCCGAAAGAATCGGAAAAATCTTTGGAATTGCAGCTTATTCACGTGCCTGCATTGCAAAGAAAGACATGGACGATATAAAAATAAAAACCCTTGAATATTTAAAGGATGAGCTTCAAAATGCCAAAACTTTTAAAGTCGAAGCAAAACGAAGCGATAAGAAATTTCCGCTTAAATCCCCTGAAATATGCAGTGAGATTGGCGGAGTAATTTTAGAAAACTTCCCCCACTTAACGGTGGATGTGCATAATCCAGAAAAGACCGTCACTATTGAAGTACGTGATTTCTGCTCATTCATTCGTGGCGAAGCTATAAGAGGTGCAGGTGGAATTCCTGTTGGAACAGGCGGCAAGGCAGCTATACTTATTTCAGGCGGCATCGACAGCCCTGTTGCAGCTTATATGATGGCGAAGCGAGGAATCGAGCTTACTGCAATTCATTTTGCAAGCCCACCGTACACAAGCGAACGAGCTGAACAAAAAGTACGCTCACTTCTTGAAATTGTATCTGCATACAGCGGTAACATGAATATGTTCGTGGTACCGTTTACAAAAATACAGGAAACCATTGAAAAGAATTGCCCCGAGGAACTTTTTACGATTATTATGCGGCGGATTATGATGAAAATCAGTGAAATCATTGCCGTAAAAAACGGTTGCTCTGCGCTTATAACTGGCGAAAGCCTCGGTCAGGTAGCAAGCCAAACGATTCAGGCAATTGCCTGCACCGATGAAGCAAGCACAATGCCTGTTTTCCGACCGCTCATTGGTATGGACAAAGACGAGATTGTGACTATCTCTCGAAAGATTGGAACTTTTGAAACGTCGATCTTGCCGTTTGAAGATTGCTGTACTGTATTTACTCCAAAACATCCTCGAACACGCCCCGTCCTAAAGTTCGTAAAACAGGCGGAAGAAAGCTTTGATTTTGCTTCGCTTATTGAAGAAGCTATAGATAATGTTAGAATTGTAAAGATCCATTCGCACAACGCTTTTAAGGAGGCCTTGCCCATATGAAGGCAGAAATATTTTCAATTCGTGTAAATGAAGAAGAAACAGGGGCATTAAACAGCCATTTTGATGATATTACCAAAGTTTTACTGGCTAATAATGTTGAAGTTCTTTATAAGACGGAAATTGATAACGACCGTAATAAACTAGAACAAGCCATGCAAAAATCAGCTGCTGAAGCAGAAGCTCTTGATATGGTAATTCTAGCTAATTTTAGCGACAGCAAGGATGAAACCTCACTTTTAAATCAATTCGGTTCGTATATCAGCAAGGTATTTTACGATAAGCCTAACAAAAATGAAATTAATCCGCCGAGTGACGTCAACAGCCCACAACCTGCATACTCACTTGGAGATATGGGTAACGGTTATCATGGATTTGTGTTTACGTATCACAACATAACTGTTGTGGCATTGCCATGTGCATCGCTTTGCGAAAAAAGCGTAAGCCTACTTATCGCCAACGGTACGTTGCTTTCCATGGCGGCAATAAACCCAGAGCGTTTCAGCATTCATCCAACATATGTTGTTAATAATGAAGGACTTTTAAAACGCAAAGGAAAAAGAAAAAAAGTTAAATGGTATTCCTATCTTGTACCTGTAAAAGGAGACCCGTTATCTGAGGTACTTAGAAAAACCGTTGTAATTGCCTCTTCAATTGTACTTTTTGTTTCAGTATATCTAATTTTAAATATAATGGTAATTCAGCCTGAACAAAACGCTCAATCCGACAACAATATTCAGCAAATTGCCAACGGTAATTCAAATAATAATTCAGGCAACGCTGACGAAACGCTCGGAAACAGTAACTCCTCATTAAAGGGTGCCAATGCAGAGCTTGTAAAGGATTGGTCAGCTCTAGCAAAAATAAATACCGATATTATCGGTTGGATAACTCAGCCGCAAACTGTTATTAACTATCCTGTGCTTGCATCCTCCAGTGACAACTCAAGTACTCAATTTTATCTCTACCGTAATTATGAAAAAGCCGACGATATTTTCGGCAGTATTTTTAAAGATTACCGCAGCAGTGACGGTATTAATTCAAGAAACATTGTTCTTCACGGTCACAACATGTTAAACGGAAGCCGCTTTGCTTCCATTGTAAAATACGGCAATCGCTATGGCGGAAGTTTAAGCTATTATCAGGCTCATCCTATTATTTATTTTGATACTCCACAGTGGAACGGTGAACGCTCCGAATGGAAAATTATTGCGGAATTTAAAATTCAGGTTTCACAGAAACAGTATTT
>JAUZPX010000033.1 GCA_030705695.1 Bacillota bacterium | reverse complement strand
GGTAAACTTGAAAATGTTAAGTTGCTGAGCGAACACGGTGTGCGAGCAATGACTCTTACATGGAACGGCCAAAACGAAATCGGCAGTGGAGTTTGCGTTGAGAACCCAAGAGGAATCACTTCATTCGGACGTGGTGTAATTCACGAAATGGAGAAATACAAAATTGCGGTCGATGTTTCACACGCAAGCGAAAAGCTTTTTTATGATGTTGCTGACATTGCAAAACGTCCGTTTATTGCAACACATTCAAATTCAAGAGCAATTTGCCCTCATAAGCGAAATTTAACTGATGAGCAGTTTGAAATTATCTCAAAAAGCGGAGGAATTGTTGGGCTTGTTTTTGCACGTGACTTTTTAACTGACAACGTAGAAGCTAAAATGAAAGATATTATTCGTCACGCCGAACATTTTCTTTCTATCGGAGGCGAAAACAGCATATGTTTAGGCTCTGATTTTGACGGAACAGACATACCAAAAGACATGACAGGAATTGAATCGCTTGAAACGCTGTATGAATTGTTTTTAAGGGAAAATTACAACGAAAGTCTTTTAAATAAAATATTTTTTGAAAATGCTCTGAACTTTTACCAAAACTTTGACAAATCGCTAAACTTAGGGTAAAATATTATTTTAATAAAACGATTGCAAAAATACGAAAGGCGAGATTTACATTGATGTACAACAGCACGGTCGATAAAAAATGTTCAGTATCTTCAGCTCAGGCAATTGCACAAGGAATTTCCGATGATGGTGGTCTTTTTGTACCGAGTGAAATTCCTGCTTATTCCGCAGCTGATTTTGAAGCATTGAAATCTTTAAATTACCAGGGAAGAGCTAAAAAAATCCTCGGTGATTTTTTAACTGATTTCAGTAAAGAGGAAATCGACGAATGCGTTGATTTGGCATATACAGCAGAAAAGTTTGAAATTGAGAATCCTACTCAAATTGCTAGCCGTACTTTTTGCGGTGATAAAATAAATATTTTAGAGCTTTGGCACGGCCCAACATCTGCTTTTAAAGATATGGCGCTTCAAATATTGCCGCATTTACTGACAAAATCATTTAAAAAGACATATGACGGCAAGGAAGCTGTGATTTTGGTTGCGACTTCTGGCGACACAGGAAAAGCAGCGCTTGAAGGCTTTAAGGATGTTCCGGGAACGAAAATGATTGTTTTCTACCCAGAAAACGGTGTTAGCCCGATGCAGAAACATCAAATGAATGTTCAGCTCGGTGAAAACTTGAATGTTTGTGCAATTAAAGGCAATTTTGATGATGCTCAGACATGCGTAAAAAATATTTTTACAAATTCAGAAATCAAAGCAAAACTTGAAGAAAACAATATGATTTTCAGCAGCGCAAACTCCATTAACTGGGGTCGTTTACTGCCGCAAATCGTGTATTATATTTCAGCATATTGCGATTTAATGTCAAAAGGTGTTGTAAAATATCCGGAAAAAATTAATATTGTCGTTCCGACAGGTAATTTCGGTAATATTCTGGCGGCATATTATGCTTATAAAATGGGAATTCCCGTAAACAAATTTATTTGTGCTTCAAACTCAAACAATGTTTTGACAGAATTCATTGAAACAGGTATTTATAATAAAAACAGAATGTTCTTCACAACAAATTCCCCTTCTATGGATATTTTGGTTTCAAGCAATCTTGAGCGTCTGTTATATCATCTTTCACAAAATGATGATACAAAAATTAAAGGCTACATGCAAAGCTTAAAACAAAGCGGTAGTTACGAGATTGATGCAGAAATGAAAGCCGAATTGCAAAAGCTTTTCTTTGGCGGTTATTGCGATGATAAAGCAACAAAAGAAACAATTGCTAAAATGTTCAGTGAAGACAATTATTTGCTTGATACCCACACAGCTGTAGCTGTAAATGTGTATCATCAATATATTGAAAAAACCAATGATAGCAGTACACCTGTTATTCTGGCATCAACGGCAAGCCCGTATAAATTCTCAAAAAGCGTTTTAGAGGCAATCAGCCCCGATGATGCTAAAATTGAAAACGAATTTAAGATGATTGACAGATTAAATGAAATTACAAAAGTACATGTTCCAAAGCCTCTTGATGAGATAAAAACAATGAAACCACGTTTTAATAACGTGACCGAAATTGAAAAAATGCCTGAATATGTTTTAGGGCACTTAGGACTATAATATGGCACTGTTCGCAATTGCTGATCTTCATTTATCTTTGGGTACATCAAAGCCGATGGATATTTTCGGAGGCTGGAACGATTATGTCGAGCGGATAAAGAACAATTGGAAAGCCGTTGTAAAAGATGATGACACTGTTGTAATAGGCGGCGATATTTCCTGGGCAATGAAGCTTGAAGAATCAGAAAAAGATTTTGAATTTATCGAATTGCTTCCCGGGAAGAAAATCATTTTAAAGGGAAATCACGATTATTGGTGGGGAACAAAGAAAAAAATATCGGATTTTCTTTCTTCCTGCGGTTTCCAAAGTATTTCAGTGCTTTTTAATTCTGCTGAACTTGTCGAAAATATTGCAGTTTGCGGCACACGTGGCTGGTTTTATGACGCAGAATCAGATTTTGATAAAAAAATTATAAATCGTGAAATCGGTCGGTTAAAAGCTTCAATTGAAGAAGCGTTGAAATTAAACGGAGAACCGGTCGTTTTTTTACACTATCCGCCTACTTACGACAATCAGGATTGTGAAGATATTTTGAATGTTTTGATAGAATATAACATAAAAAAATGTTATTATGGCCATTTACACGGTGGTAACGCATTTAGTCGTGCGGTTATCGGAACATACAAAAACATTGATTTCCATTTGATTTCAAGCGATTATACAGGGTTTAGACCCGTATTAGTCAGATAAGTTTATAAATATGTCATTATTCTCTGGAAAACTCATGCAAAACATGTTATAATAAATCTCGAATTTTTAAATCACAGGAGGAAAAAAGTAAATGAGTTTAAAATCATCAAATAAGGTGGAAGCAAACCGCTATCAACTTGAAATCGAGGTAGACGGCGAAGCTTTTGAAACGGCGATTAACGCTGCATATAAAAAAGGTGTAAATAAAATCAATGTTCCGGGATTCCGTAAGGGAAAAGCACCGAGACAAATGATTGAAAAACTGTACGGTAAAGACGTTTTCTATGAGGATGCTATGAACAGCCTTTATCCTGAAGCTCTTGACAGTGCTGTAAACGAAGCAAATTTGAAACTTGTTAACGACAAAATCGATCTCGATATTGTCAGTGCTGATGAAAACGGATTTGTTTTTAAAGCTACAATTACAGTCGAGCCTGAAGTTTCTATTGATAATTATAAAGGAATCAGCGTTACTGAAAAATCAACAGAAATTACTCAAGAGGCAATTGATGCTGAAATTCTGAAAGCAAAAGAACGCGGAAGCCGCCTTATAACCGTTGAAGACAGAGCTGCGCAAAACGGCGATACAGCTGTTATCGACTTTGAAGGATTCCTTGATGGTGTTCCTTTTGAAGGCGGAAAAGCTGAAAATTACAATCTTAATCTTGGCGGAGGTCAGTTTATTCCTGGCTTTGAAGAACAAATTGTCGGACACAACGCAAACGATGAGTTCACAATTACTGTGACTTTCCCTGAGGATTATCAGTCAGAAGAGCTAAAAGGAAAAGAAACAGAATTTAAAATTAAACTCCATGAAATTAAAACACGTGAGCTTCCTGAATTTGACGACGAATTCGTTAAAGATATAAGCGACAAAGAAACTGTCGAAGAATATCTTGAGCAAGTAAAAGAAGATTTAAAGAAACGCTTGGTTGATGAAAGCGAAACAGATAAAGATAATCAGATAAACGAAAAACTTATTGAGCTTGTTGAAGCTGAAATTCCTGAAGCTATGTATAAAAACAAAGCAACCGACATGATTCGTGATTTTGAGATGCGTCTAAGATCACAAGGCATGGATTTAAACACATACTTAAATTACATGGGCATGGATGAAGCAGCATTACAGGCTTCTTACTTACCTCAAGCTGAGAAAAGCGTTAAATTGCGCCTTGCCCTTGAGAAAATTGCTGATCTTGAAAAATTTGAAGTCAGCGAAGCTGATATAGAAAATGAATTTTCTAAAATGGCAGAAATTTACCAAATGGAAGTTGATAAGATAAAATCATTAGTTCAGTCAGAAGATCTTGCTAAAGATTTAAAAGTACAAAAAGCACATGATTTTGTAAAAACAAACGCTGTTATGAACTAATTTTTAAAAGGTTTGAATAATATTTCCTTATTTTGTCTAATATAAACCGAGCTTGCTATTTCTCTGAAAGGAATGATTTTTTATGAGCTTAGTCCCATACGTTATTGAACAAACCAATCGTGGCGAGCGTTCTTATGATATTTTTTCGAGGCTTTTAAATGATCGTATAATCATGCTAACCGAAGAAGTCAACGATACATCTGCAAGCCTTGTTGTTGCACAGCTTTTATATCTTGAGGGGCAGGATCCTTCAAAGGATATCAGCCTGTATATAAATAGCCCTGGCGGTTCAGTTACAGCAGGCATGTCTATTTTCGATACAATGCAATATATTAAATGCGATGTTTCAACTATTTGCATGGGCATGGCAGCAAGCATGGGCGCTTTCTTATTAGCTGCCGGTACAAAGGGCAAACGTTTTTCCCTGCCTAACAGCGATATCATGATACATCAGCCTAGTGGCGGCGCTCAAGGACAAGCTACAGATATCGAGATTCATGCTCAGCATATTTTAAAAATGAAAAAGAAATTGAACATGATTCTTGCAGAAAATACAGGCAAACCATATGAAGTTATAGCAACAGACACAGAGCGAGATAATTTTATGACTGCTGAAGAAGCATTGGAATACGGTTTGATTGATAAGGTTATTTCAAAAAGATAGCAGGTGATGCGATATGGCTAATCATAATAGTGACAGCATTTTTTGCTCTTTTTGCGGAAAATCTCAAGAATATGTAGGCAGGCTGGTTGCAGGTAACGGCGCGTATATTTGCGACGAATGCATTGAGCTTTGTATGGAAGTTCTTGAAGAAAACGATGAGGGCAGATTCAGTAAAAAGGAAATAAATAATTCCGAGATTTTGCATGCACAGCTGAAACCTCAGGAAATTAAGGCTTTGCTTGATGAATATGTTATTGGGCAGGAAGACGCTAAAATTGCGTTAAGTGTCGCAGTTTATAACCATTATAAGCGTATTTATCATAACGATGATGATGTAGATTTCACAAAGAGCAACATTTTGCTTTTAGGTCCTACTGGTGTTGGAAAAACATTGCTGGCACAAACTCTTGCAAAAGTTTTGAATGTTCCGTTTGCAATTGCCGATGCCACCACATTAACCGAAGCAGGATATGTCGGTGAAGATGTTGAAAACATTTTGCTGCGTCTTATTCAAGTTTCTGATTTTGACATTGAAAAAGCTGAAACTGGAATTATTTATATTGATGAAATCGATAAAATTGCACGCAAATCCGAAAATCCGTCAATTACACGTGATGTAAGCGGCGAAGGTGTTCAGCAGGCACTTTTGAAAATTCTTGAGGGAACAGTATCGAATGTTCCGCCGAATGGCGGCAGAAAATTCCCACATCAGGAATTTTTGCAAATCAACACAAAAAACATTCTTTTTATCTGCGGTGGTGCTTTTGACGGACTTGAGAAAATCACCGAAAAGCGCATGGGTTCTTCCGCAATCGGGTTTGGCGCTGAAATTAAAACAAAAACAGAGCTGAATTCCACAGATTGGATGAAGAGCGTTATTGCACACGATTTTGTCAAATATGGCATGATTCCTGAACTTGTAGGCAGACTTCCTGTAATTACTTCCTGCAACGGACTTGACAAAGAATCTATGATTCGGATCCTTACAGAACCGAAAAATTCAATAATTAAACAATATAAAAAGCTTTTTGCAATTGATGATGTTGAACTGACTTTCACAGATTCAGCACTTGATGCTATTGCTGAAAAAGCAATAAAACAAAATACAGGCGCCAGAGGATTACGTGCTATTTTAGAGGAAACTTTAACGGACTTAATGTTCAAAACTCCGTCTGACAAAACGATTGAAAAAATCATAATTGATGATAAAGTCGTAAACAAAGAGGCTGAGCCGAAAATTGAAATTAATCCAAATAAAAAACCACTTAAATTGGGTGCGCAAACGGAAAACCAAAAACGTCCTCGAAAAAATACTGCGTCTTAAATGAAATAATATTAAGGCTGTATATTTGACTAAGCTCTGCAAAGTCAATTACAGCCTTTCTGTTTTTTGTAAGTTTGAAAAGAGGGAATAAAATGACTGAAGAAAATAAATTAATAACGATTCCCGTATTACCTCTGCGTGGACTTGTTATTTTCCCTGAAATGATGCTCCATTTTGATGTGGGCAGAAAAAAGTCGATTTTTGCTATAAATAAGGCAATGAGCAGCGACCAACAGATTTTTTTATCGACTCAAAAAGATCCAAGTGAAAATGATCCTGATTTTAAAGACATTTTTTCTATCGGCGTTGTCGCAAAAATACATCAAGTAGTAAAACAGCCAGATAATATGGTGCGTATTGTTGTAGAGGGCATTAGCAGAGCAAAAATTGTAAATCCAATTTCCGAAAAAAATTGTTTATCTGCAGAAATTGAAATAATTAATAAAATAGAGCCTTTAAAAACAGCAGGAGAGGTTGCACTTGTACGAAGTGTAAAACAGCTGTTTGAGGAATATGCAAGGTTTAACCCTAAGATTCCGTCCGATATCTTGTTTAAAATTGGTCTTGCAGAAACAGCAGACATAATAACAGATTATATTGCCGGAAATATTTTCACTGAATATGCCAATAAGCAGGCGTTACTGGAAATTATAGATCCGATTAAGCGTATAGAAAATCTTATAGATTTGCTTACAAATGAGATTTACATATTAAAAATTGAAAGCAGAATTAATGAAAAAGCTCGCAAAAGCATTGATGAAAATCAGCGTGATTACTTTCTTAGAGAACAAATGCGTGTTATTCAGGAAGAACTTGGCGAGTATGATGATATTAATGATGAAATTGATGGCTTTAGAGATACGATTATAAAACTCAACGCTTCTGATGAAATAAAAGAAACACTCTTAAAAGAATGTGATAAACTTTCAAAAATGCCTTTTGGTTCGCATGAAGGAAACGTTGTTAGAAACTATATTGAGCTTTGCTGTGAGCTTCCTTGGGGTAAATTGACGAAGGAAGTAATCAATATTGAAAAAGCAAGAAAAATCTTGAATAAATATCATTATGGGCTTGATAAAGTAAAAGAAAGGATCCTTGAACAGCTCGCAGTAAAATATCTTGCTCCCGAAAATAAAGCTAATATTCTTTGCCTAGTCGGTCCTCCAGGTGTTGGGAAAACCTCAATTGCGCAATCTGTTGCTGTTGCTTTAAAGCGAAAATGCGAAAGGATTTCGTTGGGCGGTGTTCATGATGAAGCAGAAATTAGAGGACATCGTAAAACTTATGTTGGCGCAATGCCGGGACGTATTATTTCGGCAATAAAACATTCAAAGACATCAAATCCGATTATTATTCTTGATGAAATAGACAAGCTAGCCAATGATAGTCGTGGCGACCCGACATCGGCACTTTTAGAAGTTCTTGACCCTGAGCAGAACTCTACGTTTTATGATCATTATGTTGATCTTCCGTTCGATTTAAGCAAAGTGATGTTTATTACTACGGCAAATGATAAATATTCTATTCCTGAACCGCTGTTTGACCGTATGGACGTTATTGAAATCGGAAGCTATACACGAGTTGAGAAATTTCATATTGCGAAAGAGCATCTTATTCCGAAACAGATGAAAAACTGCGGAATAAACGCAAAAATGTTCAAAATATCCGATGAAGCTGTTTACATGCTTATCGACAACTATACAAGAGAATCTGGCGTACGTTCTTTAGATAGAAAAATTGCGGAAGTTCTTCGTAAATCTGCGCTGAAAATAGTTGATGGTATTGCAAACAAGATTGTTGTTACTGAAAAGAATTTAGAAGAGGTCATAGGACCTAAAAAATACTTAAACGACGAAGCACAAAAACTTGATGAAATTGGCGTTGTTACAGGGCTTGCATGGACATCCGTCGGTGGAGAGACTCTCCCAATTGAAGTAGCTGTCATGAACGGAACTGGAAAACTCGAGCTTACGGGCTCGTTAGGTGACGTAATGCAGGAGTCAGCAAAAATTGCCGTTTCTTGTATTAGAAACCATGCAGACGAGCTTAATATTAATGATTCTTTCTATAAAGATATGGATATTCATATCCATGCTCCTGAGGGAGCTGTCCCAAAAGACGGACCTTCTGCTGGAATTACAATGGCAACGGCAATTTATTCGGTTCTTAGCCGCAAACCAGTAAAGCATAATGTAGCAATGACAGGTGAAATTACTCTTAGAGGTAAGGTTTTACCGATTGGCGGTCTAAAAGAAAAGTCTATGGCGGCATATCGACTTGGAATTAAAACAGTAATTATCCCAAAAGATAATTATCCTGATCTATATGAAGTTGACCCTGTTGTTAAATCACAGATAGATTTCATTCCTGTTGAAACATTTGCAGATGTTTTGAAAATTGCTATTCAATCTGATGAAAATCAGCAAATGAAAAAGGACTCGTCAGCATTTATTCCGAAAAAAGATGGAATAAATGCTCCTGCGATTATCACTCAATAATTGAGGTGGAAAATGAATTTCTCTGATCCGATATTTGAAATTGCTGCCGGAACGGCAAAACAACTTTCCGAATCCACACTTCCTGAAATCGTTTTTTCGGGGCGCTCCAATGTGGGTAAATCGTCATTGATTAATAAACTTGTCGGAAGAAAATCGCTTGCACGTGTAAGCGCAACTCCAGGAAAGACGGCAACAATCAATTTTTATAAAGTTGGGAACTTTCGTCTTGTTGATTTACCTGGATACGGCTATGCAAAAGTTTCTTTCAGCGAGAAAAGACGCTGGGCAGAGCTTGTCGAGGGATATTTTGCAGAAAAACGTCAGTTTTGTCTTGTAGTTCAAATAGTTGATATGCGACATTCGCCGACAAAAGACGACATGCAAATGATAGAATATTTGCATAGTATTAATATGCCGTTTATTGTCGTTCTTACAAAAAAGGACAAGCTTGGCAAAATGGCGCAGGAAAAACAGCTTGAAAGCATTAAAAGTGAGCTTTCGGAGTTTGAAAATATCCGATTGTTTCCGTTTTCCGCACTAAATGGGGAAGGTGCAGAAGAAATTAAGGAATATATAATTAATTCTGTTGAAGAATGGGAGAGTATGGGGTAAATGTTTACAAACGAATGTTTGAATGTGAATGAGCAGGGGCATCTGACTATTGGAGGATGTGATACAGTTGAGCTTGCAAATGAATTTGGCACACCGCTTTATGTAATGGATGAAGCTACAATAAGGAACACTTGCAGAAAATACAAAGAATCTTTTGAGAAGTACTATAACGGCAACGGAATGCCGCTTTATGCTAGCAAAGCACTTTCATGCAAGGAAATTTACAGAATTGTAAATGATGAAGGATTTGGCATAGATGTTGTATCGGGTGGAGAACTCTATACGGCACTTTCAGCAAATTTTCCGCCTGAAAAAATTCACTTTCACGGCAACAATAAAACTTTTGAAGAACTGAATATGGCTATTGACGCACATATTGGCGTAATTGTTGTAGATAATATGACAGAGCTGAATATGTTAAATCAGCTTTCAAAAGAAAAAAATATTAGAACAAATATTTCTTTACGCATTAAACCAGGTGTTGATGCACATACTCATCAATTTGTGCAAACAGGGCAGATTGATTCAAAATTCGGATTTGCTTTGGAAACAGGTGAAGCATTCTATGCTGTCAAGCTTGCACTTCAATGCGAGAATCTTGTTTTAAAAGAACTTCACTGCCACATTGGTTCTCAGATATTCGAATTGAGTCCTTTTACGCTTGCTGCAGAGATTTTAATGAATTTTATCATTAAAATCAAAAATGAATGCAATTTCCTGGTTCATAGTCTTAATCTAGGCGGAGGATTTGGTATTCATTATACCGATAATGATACTCCGAAGCCTTATGATTACTTTATGCGTGAGGTTTCCGCAGTTGTCAACAAAATGGCTGAAGAAAACGGAATCCCAGTACCGTATATTCATATTGAACCAGGCCGTTCAATTGTCGGCGAATCAGGCATTACACTTTATACAGTTGGATGTGTTAAAGATATTAAAAATGTCAGGACATATGTTTCTATTGACGGCGGAATGTTTGATAATATCCGCTATGCATTATATCAGGCTGAATACACAGTATTAAATGCTTCAAAAGCCTCTTCAAAACCCGATACAACCGTAACAGTTGCAGGAAAGTGCTGTGAGACAGGCGATTTGATTCAAGAAAATGTAAATGTTGCCGATCCTCAGCCCGGAGAAATTTTGGCTGTATTGTCAACTGGCGCATATAATTATTCAATGTCGTCAAATTACAACAGGAATTTGCGCCCTGCTATTGTTATGATTAAAGATGGGAAACCACGCATTATTGTTAAAAGAGAAAGCCTTGAGGATCTGATTCGTAACGACATCTGATTTGGAGGAACCAAAATGGCAACGAGCAAACTTTCTGACAAAGTGAGTGAACTGGAAGCGAAGCTAGCTGAAGAGCGTGCAAAAGCTATTGGAGCAGATGCAGAAATCGAAAATTTATACAGCAAACTTAAAGAAACCTCAAAGCAACTTGCCGTAGTAATAAGCCAACGTGAAAATGAAGTTGCCGCATATGATAAAGAACTCAGAAAACTTATTCGAGATAAAGCAGAGCTTGCAAAGCGTGTTGAATATCTGGCTTTTAGAGAAAATCAGTTTATAGAGTTTTCAAGCAAGCTTAGCGATAAAATAGATGCAGCTACCGAAGAATCCTACAGAATCATTGAAAATGCTCAGATAAAAGCAATGGATTCCGTAAGATTTATCGATAAAATAATTGATGAAATGAATGTCTTTAAAATTGATTTGCAGTTAATAAAAAAAGATATTAATATCGGTACGATAACTTTAGAAGACCGTGTTGATATGCTTTATTATAAACTAAAGGAAGACTTGGGACGCTTAATTGAAATCAAAATGTCGTTTTTTACCGATAATAATATTTATTTGGACGAGGATGCCAAGATTACAAAAGTAGACGATTCTCTTAAAATAAAAGACGGAAATTATATCGATTAGGATTAACAGAAAAAATCACCGCATAAATATTGTTTATGGGGTGGTTTTTTGAAACATAAAAAAATTGTATTTTATTGCAGTCTTTTGTTCTTTTGTGCTCTGTTAACTTTTTTAATAGTTAAAAATGTCGAAAACAATAACGAAAACGTCAGCACAAATTCTGCTGCAATGGCAAAACATACGATAGTTATCGATGCAGGCCACGGTGGTGAAGACGGCGGAGCAGATGCTAATGGAATCCTTGAAAAAGATATTAATTTGGATATTTCGCTTAAACTTAGGGATTTATTGAAATTATCAGGATTTAACGTGGTAATGGTTCGTGATACTGATAAATCTATATACGACGCAAGCGCAAAAACAGTACGCGAGAAGAAAGTTTCCGACCTTCAAAACAGACTAAAAATCTTTAACAGTAGTGAAGATAATATCGTCGTGAGTATTCATCAAAATAAATTTCCTCAAACACAATATTTTGGTGCACAGATTTTTTATTCGCCGAATAATCCGCAAAGTAAGACACTTGCCCAAAATATAAAAAATACAATTGTAACAATGACTCAGCCTGATAATAAACGTGAGCTGAAAAAAGCGGATAAAAGCATTTTTTTGCTTTGGAATGCAAAATCAACTTCGGTTATTGTTGAATGTGGGTTTATATCTAATCAAAAGGAAGCATCTTTGTTAAATCAGGATAGCTATCGTAAAAATATCGCTTTTTCAATTTATTGCGGTATTGTAAATTATGTAAATTCTCAGTAAGTTTAAAAGATAGGGTGATAAAATTGGCTGCAAAAAGTAAAAGTATACATATTTGTTCGGAATGCGGCTATGAGTCTGTAAAATGGTATGGCAAATGTCCAGGTTGCGGTGAATGGAACACGCTGCATGAGGAAATAGTGCAAATATCAAAACCGTCTGCTTCAAGAAGCCCTGCATTACAAAATTTCTCTCGTCCGTTAAATATCCGTGATATTTCAATGCAGGATGAGCAGCGTTATAAAACTCAATTAGGAGAGCTTGACAGAGTGCTTGGAGGCGGTATTGTAAAAGGTTCTCTTGTTTTGCTTGGCGGCGACCCTGGAATAGGAAAATCAACTATCTTACTTCAAATATGCGAGCATTTAGGAAAACAGCTTAAAATTCTTTATGTATCGGGTGAAGAATCAAGCAGGCAGCTAAAACTTCGTGCAAGCAGGCTAAATATACAAAGCGATAATCTTTTTATCATGACTGAAACCGATATTGAAATAGTTTGTGAAGCAATTCGAAGTGAGCAACCTGATTTAGTTATGATTGATTCAATTCAAACTATGAATTTCAACGAGATATCATCGTCATCAGGCAGTGTTACCCAAGTAAGAGAATGCACAAATTTATTAATGAGAACGGCAAAAAACTTAGAAATCCCTGTGATTATTGTAGGGCACGTAAATAAAGACGGAGCTATTGCAGGACCAAAGGTACTTGAGCATATTGTAGATGCAGTTCTATATTTTGAGGGAGATAAACGGCTTTCTTACAGAATTTTAAGGGCTGTTAAAAACAGATATGGCTCAACTAATGAAATAGGAATATTTGAAATGGGGGACAACGGGCTTAATGAGGTGGAAAATCCTTCTTTAATGCTTTTGTCTGAGCGTCCAAAAAATGTTTCTGGTACTTGCGTTGTTTGTACGATGGAGGGTATGCGGCCAATTCTTGCCGAGATTCAAGGGCTTGCGACGATATCCGGATTCGGAAACCCAAGAAGAATGGCAACAGGCTTTGATTACAACAGAATGTCTTTACTTTTGGCAATTTTAGAAAAACGTGCAGGATATTTTTTCTCGAATGCCGATACATATATCAACGTTGTCGGCGGCCTGCGTTTGGACGAGCCTGCCGTTGATCTTGCAGTTGCTATGTCTCTTGTAAGCAGTTTGAAAGATGTTCCGATTCCTGAAGATACATTGGCTTTCGGCGAAATTGGACTTGCAGGCGAAATTCGTTCTGTTTCTAGAATTGAAGATCGAATTAACGAAGCCGCAAGGCTTGGATTTAAACGCTGTATAATTCCTTACTATAATTTAAAAAGTTTAAAGCGGAAACAGCATGACATTGAATTAATCGGTGCTAAAAGCATTCGTGATGCCTTCAACTCGATCAGTAAAGTCTGATTTATTACGATTCTTATCAATTACTCTGACATAGTGGACACACTCATTGTCAGAGTGATTTGTTACTACGGAAGGTTTTTCCAATTTGCAATATCCGTCCTCTTGATAAATGCAGTCGTAATCGCATGTTATAATCGTCATGTTAATTCCCCCCTCATCTTATTTAGTATTTTTAAAGCTGCCAAAAATTATTCAGAATAAATAAATTATTTATATGTCATAAAAACTTCTGTCTGGACAAATAATAGATTTCAGACGGAGGGATGACAATGAAAAAATACATTATTTTGGGCGTTACATTAATAGCTTTTCTTGGAATTATAGTTTTTATCGGTTCAACTGTAAAAAGTTCGATTCCAACGATTACTCTTACTAAAATTACTTCCTCCGAAATTGATAATACTGTGACCAGCAACGGCAAAGTAGAATTCGGAAATGCTTACAATATCAGAGCAACAGGTAATATGCAGGTAAGCGAAATTCTTGTAAGAGAGGGAGAAAAAGTAAGCAAGGGACAAGCTATTGTTATTTTGACAGAATACAACACATCTCAACATAATCAGACAACAAATCTTAGCCAACAAGATTTGTATAATGCAATCAAAAATCGTGATTACAGCGTGTTGAAAAATTATAATACAAGTTCACTGCAAAGTGTAAACGCAATTCCACAAGGAACAATAGTTACTGTTTATGCTCCAATTAGCGGAGTTATTAGCAATATTCATGTAAGTGTAAATGATATTGTTGCAAAAGGTAGTTTGCTTTTATCAATTAGCAGTAATGCTCAACTTCAAGTTCGAATGTCAGTAAGCGAGTCTAAAATTGCCGAAATTAAAGTGGGGCAGAGTGTTGAAATTAGCGGAGCTGGGTTGCTTCACATATATCATGGCAATGTTATGCAAATCGGAAATGTTGCAAAGCAAACCACAACAACGCTTGGAAAAGATACTATCGTTGAAGTTGTTGTCAGTATAAAAAATCCAGGCTCAGATATAAAATCAGGGTTTAATACAAAATGTGTTGTAACTACAAGTAAAATTAAAAACGCATTGCTTGTTCCGTATGATTGTGTTGATGCAGATGATGACGGCAATGAATTTGTATATGTTTACAATAACGGAACAGCGTCAAAAAAGATGATAAAAACAGGTATTGAATGCGACAGCGGATTTCAGGTTATATCGGGAATAACCAAAAATGATTCAATTATTTCCGAGGTTGACAAAGTAAATAATGATGAAACAGTCAAAGTGACAGATAGCGTGGTGAGCCGATGATTGACAGTTTTCGTTGTGCTATACGCAGCGTTGGCAGAAAACGGGGCAGAACCTTGTTAACTATGATGGGTATTATGATCGGAGTTACATCGGTTATTATTATTAGCAATATCAGTAATTGCGGAACTGCTGCAGTCTGTAATGAACTTGACGGACTTGGAATGGGCGGTATTGATATCAGCACTAATGCAAACGGGTATAATACTCCTGAACTTTCTGCCGATGAACTTGGTATAGTACGTTCTGTTAAAGGCGTTAAAAAAGCCATGCCTCTTATGGTTATAAATTCAAAAGTTGACTATCGGGGAATAAGCTCAGATTCTATTGTATGGGGTGTTGATTCTTCCGCAAAATCAATTGTTTCTCTTAATTTATTATACGGACGTTTTATAAACGATATGGATGTTAATTTATCTTCAAAAGTCTGTATGGTGGATCAGGAATTTGCAAGAAACGTATACCATAGAGATAATATTGTCGGAAAGAAAATATCGATTTCGTCAGATCAACTTAATGATCAATATGAGGTTATAGGCGTTTTAAAAACGGGAAGCGGACTTTTACAAAATGTTATGGGGAATTATATTCCGAATTTTATTTATGCTCCTTATACTACGATTCAGGAGGCAATCGGTTCTTCAAATTACCAACAAATAATAGTTCGCACCGATGGAGTCAGCAATACTGATCAAGTTGAAAAAACAATTAAAACAGTATTGAATCAAAATGCAAATACTACCGATGGTTACGATGCAACAAATTTAGCAAAACAAAAGGATTTATTGGCAAATTTGCTTAACATTGTTACTATGATACTTTCTGCTGTCAGTACAATTTCATTACTTGTTGCTGGATTAAGCATTATGACTGTCATGCTTGTGTCTGTAAATGAGCGTACAAGAGAAATTGGAATAAAAAAATCAATTGGAGCAAAGAAATCTGCAATTTTAACTGAGTTTTTATTGGAAGCCGCGTTTATTTCGCTTATTGGCTGTATCATCGGTATAGTTTTTGGTACTTTAATTTCATGGATTGGTGCAAGCTTTTTTCATATTGCATTTAGTATGAGATATGATATTATGATATATGTATCGATTATGTCTATGGCTACAGGCCTAATATTTGGAGTATATCCTGCTTTTAAGGCTGCAAATTTAAAGCCGGTTGATGCACTTCGGAGTGAATAGTGAAAAGAGGGTTAATTTGGAAAAATTTGTTGAACATCCTAATTTGCCTGAAAGTAATGTAAGCATAGCTGTATTATCTTCAAACAATAATACAATTTGTAATGGATTATCTCAATTTGGCATGAAAATAATACCAACTGAAGAATTAAAAAATCTGCATGAATTTGAAAAATTTCATGCAGATTTGCAGCTTCTTCATTTTGGAGATTCATTATTTATTACTTTTACTGATGTTAAAAATTACGATTTTCTCATTCCACATAGAACATATTTTAGTCCAGTTGGGAAATATCCGAATAATATTTTATTAAATGCATTGATAATCGGACAATACATATTTTGCCATAAAAAATATATTAATAAAACTGTGATCGAAATAGCAGAACAAAAAAATATGGAAGTTGTTCATGTGAATCAGGGATATACAAAATGCTCGGCTGCTGTTGTGTCTGAAAATGCTTTGATAACTGCAGACGATTCAATTTTTCTTGCAGCAAGCAAGAAAGGGCTTGATGTTTTGAAAATTCGTCCTGGATTTATAGAACTACCCGGAGTAAACTATGGATTTATTGGCGGAACGTGCGGAAAAATCGACAAAAATACTCTTGCATTTGCAGGAAAGGTCGAAAGTCATCCTGATTATGAATTGATGAAATCTTTTGCGCAAAATTATCATGTAGATCTATACAGTTTAACGAATGAACCGCTTTATGATATCGGCGGAATTATACCAATAAAAGAAAAATTTGACGACTAATTAAAAACATTGGTGTATTTCGTATAATTTTTAAAAAGTAAAGCCTTTTTTCTTGCGTATATGAGTCGATTATATTATAATATAGTAGTATTTTAATTAGCTGATATATTTTTAGGAGGACAAGCAAATGGAAAAAGCAGCTCAAATGTATGAAGGCAAAGCAAAAAAGGTTTTTGCAACCGATGATAATGATTATTGCATCGTTTCTTATAAGGATGATGCTACTGCTTTCAACGGCGAGAAAAAAGGAACTATCGTAGGAAAAGGCGTTGTTAACAATAGAATGTCGAACTTTATGTTTAAACTTCTTGAAGAGAATGGCATAAAAACAAATTTTTTAAGAGAATTAAACGACCGTGAGACATTAGTTAAAAAAGTTAAAATCGTTCCTTTAGAGGTTATCGTAAGAAATAAAGCTGCCGGAAGCCTTTCCAAGCGTTTGGGATTACCTGAAGGCACACCTATGAAAACAACTGTTCTTGAATTTTGCTATAAAGATGATGATCTTGGCGATCCGATCGTAAATGATTATCATATTTTGGCAGCTGAGCTTGCTACAAAAGAAGAAATTGAGACAATTGCTCAAATGGCACTTAAAGTCAACCAACTTATGCTTGAATTCTTTAAGAGTATCAATATTGATTTAATTGATTTCAAACTTGAATTTGGTCGTTTCCACGGAGAAATCGTATTGGCTGATGAAATTTCACCTGATACATGCCGTTTTTGGGACGTGCATACACAAGAGAAGCTTGATAAAGACCGTTTCCGTCGTGATATGGGCGGCGTTGAAGAAGCCTATGCAGAAATGATGAAGCGTATAGGGCTGAATTAATACTGATATTATAATTTGTGCGGAAGTTTAAAATACTTCTGCATGATGTGTGAAATGAATTTTTTTGAGGTGTAAAACTTGAAAAACTCTATCGATTCGGTCCGAAGCGATAAAATACATGAAGAATGCGGCGTGTTCGGCGTATATAGCGACGGAACGATTAATCCCGCATATGCTGCATACAACGGATTACTTGCTTTGCAGCACCGTGGTCAGGAAAGTGCAGGTATTGCAGTAAATGACTGCGGAGTTATCGATTATTACAAAGACATGGGTCTTGTAACTGAGGTATTTACAAATAAAATCCTTGACTCGCTGCCTGGACAAATGTCAGTGGGTCATGTTCGTTATTCAACAGCAGGCGGTAGTGTACGTGAAAACGCACAGCCGCTTGTTATGCGTTACATAAAAGGTACATTGGCTGTTGCTCACAACGGCAATTTGGTAAATGCTTATGAAATAAGGCGTGAGCTAGAACATAGGGGCGCTATCTTTCAAACAACGATAGATTCTGAAGTTATTGCTTATGTTATTGCTCGTGAACGAATTAATTGCCATTCGGTTGAAGAAGCAGTTAATCGTGCGATTTCTCAAATTAAAGGTGCATATTCTCTTCTTGTAATGA
This sequence comes from Bacillota bacterium, assembly GCA_030705695.1. GTDB lineage: Bacteria > Bacillota > Clostridia > Oscillospirales > Acutalibacteraceae > JAUZPX01. The sequence continues at coordinate 680 of JAUZPX010000033.1, read as the reverse complement.
GCCCGAGAAAGCTTATTGCTGCAAGAGATCCTCATGGACTTCGCCCTCTTTGCATGGGAAAATATAACGATTCTATTGTTTTTGCAAGTGAGTCGTCTGCTTTGGATGCTTGCGGTGCAACGTTTATCCGTGATCTTGATCCCGGTGAGATTGTCGTTGTCGATGAAAAGGGTGTTCATTCAATTCGTGATCATTGTGGTGAAAAATCAAGTATTTGCATTTTTGAATATATCTATTTTGCCCGTTCGGATTCTATTATTGACGGAACAAGCGTTTACAGTGCAAGAAAAGAATCGGGAAAAATACTTGCAAGAACTTCTCCGGCAGATGCCGATTTAGTTATCGGAGTACCTGAATCAGGTATTGATGCGGCAATCGGCTTTAGCGAAGAATCTGGTATTCCTTATGAAAAGGGAATTGTTAAAAACAATTATATTGGTAGAACGTTTATTAAGCCTACACAGGCTGAACGCAGCAACAGTGTGCGTTTAAAATTAAACGCTCTTTCAACAAGCGTAAGCGGAAAACGAATTGTTTTGCTTGACGATTCAATTGTTCGAGGAACTACAATTAATCGAATTGTTACTATGCTTAGAAATGCAGGTGCTTCCGAGGTGCATTTAAGAATTACGTCACCTCCTTTTTTATGGCCCTGCTATTACGGTACGGATGTGCCATCG
>JAUZPX010000032.1 GCA_030705695.1 Bacillota bacterium | reverse complement strand
GTAATCTTGATTTATTTGATTTTCAGCTATATGTTCCAGACGATATTCAGGCGAATATCGTTAAAAAGAACTTTCATGAAAACCCAGAGCGTTTCTATAAAATAGTTCTTGCGGCACTAACAAAAAATAAAGATGCTGTTGCCGATGCACTCAAAGAAATTGACAGCAATTTAAATAACGAACTAAAAAAACAGGTTTAACCCCAAAAGCAATGTAACCCCGGGAATTCCGCCGATAACTGCGGTAAGAACGGTTAGCAAACTGATTGGTAATGTTACCCCTGTGAAGATTCCTGTAAGATTCACAAGCAGTAATGATATAAACCCGCAAAACATTGAAAGAATTGCGCTTTTAGCAGGTTTTTTACTTTTTGAAAACGCTTTAATTATGGTAAACATAATGAACGTCCCGAAAAGTATTAAACAAATCCCCCACCACGGCATCATATACACTCCTTTATTAAAAAGTTCTTATTCATAATATGAGGGACGTGCTGTAAATATTATAAATTATAAGAAAAAGGTCGTTAAATTTAGCATGGAAGAAAGAGAAAACATCCAGGAAGAAATAGAAGACTTTTTTGTTCCTGATAATCCCGCACCAAAAAAATGGACTAAAAAAAAGACGATAATGCTTATTATCGTTATTTTAATTGTAGGCGCAGTTGCTAAGGCATATCAAGTCGGAATAGATCTTGTGGCACAAAACGTTGAAAATTCAAAAGGTGAAATTTCTGACACACTGATGTCGGCAAAAGACGGCAACACAACTTTCTACGTAAACCACAGTGACGGCGACAGTATTTACAAATCAAATCTTGACGGCAGTAAAAAAACCTGTATTGTTCACAGCCAGACATTATGTGTGGCTGTAAGTGACGGCTGGATTTATTACAGCAGTGATAGCAATGATTATAAACTTTATAAAATACGTGAGGGCGGAAGCCAAAATACAAAAGTTTGCGACGACATGAGCAACAGTATTTCTATAAAAGACAACTGGATTTACTACTGTAACGGCTGCGATAATTTTAAAATATATAAAATTCGCCCTGATGGCACAAAAAAGACAAAAATCAACAACGAGAAAAGTGTTTGCCTTAATATTAAAGGCAATTCAATTTATTATCTTGCAGCAGATAATAAATACAAAACCGTGAAAATAGATTTAGACGGAAACAACAGACAGGTGATAAATTAAATGAATAATATGAGCAGTATTTTCGAAATGTGTATGCTTATTGCATTTGGATTTGCATGGCCGACTTCTATAATTAAGTCATGGAGAATAAGAACAGCGGTCGGAAAAAGCCCGATGTTTTTGGTGATTGTTTTAATAGGATATATCTGTGGTATAATAAGTAAATTTTACGGAAATCAAATAAATTATATTCTTATTTTTTATTCAATTAACTTGGCAATGGTGGCAACAGATTTATGTTTATATTTTCGTAATCGTGCCTTAGACAGAAAAAAATCATAAAAAATTCAGCTCTGAAAATACAAAATATTTTCAGAGCTTTTTTGTTTGTCAGATTATATTTATCATTGTACGGAATTCTTCCTCAGAAATAATCGTTATGCCTAAGCTTTGGGCTTTTGTAAGCTTAGAGCCTGCGTCCTCTCCAGCTAAAACATAATCTGTGTTTTTCGATACAGTGCCCGAAACCTTACCGCCATGCTTTTCAATAATTTCCGCTGCCTCGCTGCGTTTATATGTTGGCAGTGTGCCTGTAAGCACAAAGGTTTTTCCAACAAATATGCCGTTTGAAGATTTTGCAGTAAGAGGATTCATTTCAACTCCAAGATTTTTAAGTTCATCAATTATCTTTTTAGAACTAGGTTGAGAAAAATAAGTCACAACGCTTTCCGCCATTACGTCGCCAACATTCTCAAGCGTGACTATTTCTTCAAGCTGAGCTTCCATTAAATTTTCAATGCTTAAAAAATGCTCGCAGAGAATTTTTGCATTCTTCTGCCCAATATGTCTAATTCCCAAAGCGTAAACAATACGATTAATCTCTCTCTTTTTTGAAGCTTCAATCGCATTAATCAAGTTATTTGCAGAGGTTTGCCCCATACGCTCTAAGACGGAAATTTGTTCTGCATTAAGCTTATATAAATCGACAGGCGATTTAACAAGTCCCTCTGCAACAAGCTGAGCCAAAACAGCAGGACCAAGTCCATCAATATCCATAGCATCACGGGATATAAAGTGGATTAGATGGCGCATAAGCTGAGCAGGGCATTCGGTATTTGTGCAGCGAACAGCTGCTTCATCATGTTCTCTGAAAACTTCGCTGCCGCATGAAGGACATTTTTCGGGCATTTCATAAGGGACAGAATTCTCTGCATGCTCTAAAACAGAAACAACTTCAGGAATGATCTCTCCTGCTTTTCTGAGCAGAACGGTATCTCCAACACGTATATCTTTTTCTTTTATAAAATCTTCATTATGAAGCACTGCACGGCTTACGGTTGTACCAGCAAGAAAAACAGGCTCAAATATCCCTGTCGGAGTTAATGCGCCTGTTCGACCAACATTTATCTCAATTGAAATAAGCTTTGTAGGCTTTTCCTCGGGAGGATATTTATATGCAACTGCCCATTTAGGGAACTTTGATGTGCTTCCAAGCTCATTTCGATGACTAAAGCTATCAACTTTAATCACGGCACCGTCTATCTGATAAGGCAGTTTTCCTCTCATTTCACCAATTTCTTCAACACGATGAACAGCTTCTTCTATTGTTTTACAGATTCTGTATAAGTCGGTTATGGGAAGCCCCAGCTCAGCCATGAATTTCAACGATTCTACATGAGAATTAAGCTCTGCCCCATCAATTTGCTGAATATTAAATATATATATATCAAGGTTGCGTTCGGCAGTAACACTACTGTCTTTCTGTCTTAACGCTCCTGCTGCGGCATTGCGAGGATTTTTTGAAATCTTTTGCTCGCTTTGCTCTTGAAATTCGATAAGCTTGTTAAAATTTTCGATAGACATATAAACTTCGCCACGCACTTCCAAAAAAGGAAGAGACTGTTTTAATTTATGCGGCAGAGACTTTATTGTCATTATATTTTCGGTAATGTTTTCACCTGTAACTCCGTCACCACGAGTTGAACTACGCAAAAGTACACCGTTACGATACTCGACAGATACAGATAAACCGTCAAATTTCGGTTCAACAACATAAACTGGATTCTCAACGGCAGCTTTAACTTTTTTATCAAAAGCATAAAGTTCTTCAAGCGAAAACACATCCTGCAAGCTCTCCATATGAACAGAATGAGTGACAGGCGAAAATTTTTCGGAAGCGCTTCCGCCAACACGCTGCGTAGGAGAATCAGTCGTTATAAGCTCAGGATATTCAGCTTCCAGATTTTTCAGCTTTAACATCAGCATATCATAATCATAATCGCTTATGATAGGATCATCCTGATTATAATAGCGGTCAATATGAATATTAATTTCGTTTTTCAGGTTTTCAATCAGCTTTTTTGCTTCGCTGAGTTCCAAAGAATCACCTTTTTCGTGTTGTTCTCGGTTTGTAAAGCCATGGCATACGTTTCCAGAGTAAAATCTCACGTTTAAGTCTTCCATCTGTTTCTTTACTATACTGCAAGAGCTTTTCATAATTTTTAAGTTTTATTGCGTTACGTACTGCTGTATAGGAAAATCCTTCGTTTAAAAGGATATCGACACAAATAAGCACCGTATCGGGTATCTTTTCGTATACAAAAAGATTATACAACTTTTTGTTCGATTTATTCTGGTATCGAATTAATTCTTCAATACGTTTTAAAGCATCAACCTTATCAAAGCAAATACTTGAAACAGACTCGCTTTCAGTTACAGGAGGTTCTTGTTCTTTATCTCGTACAATTGAAGATGTAACTTGAAAAATGCTTTCAGCAGAAAAAATTGCTCGGAAAATAAATTCCTCTGAAAAGCCAAACCGACAAGTATCCGAAAAAAGTATATGCTTATTGCGCACAAAATCACGTCTTAAAAGAATTGCGGCAATATCAATGCTTATAAGCGAATTTAAAATACCAATCATCAACTCTGTATTATCAAGTTTACCCATAAGCGAATTTAAACAGCCAATTTCTCCATGCTCGGGAACGGGTCCGAAAACCATATCCGCATTTTCGTTTTTAGCTGTATTAAGAAAACTCTCATAATAATTTTTATATAGCTTTTTTGGGAAGCAAAACGTTATATATTCCCCTGCGGACTTTGATATGCCTATATTTAAAGCGGCTCCGATACAACTTTCACCGCTTTGAACAACCATTCCTTTAATTTTCTCCCGTTTCAGCGTCTGAATAGCCTGCAACATGCTTGAATCGGAAGAGCCCATATCTACGATAATGACCTCAAAATCTATATTTACAGCTTCTGCTGCAATTCCTTTAATAATTGATGAAATATGACCATGCAAATTTCTTATTGGGACAATGACAGATAATGTTGTTTCCGGCACGGCTCCGACTCCTTTCGGCAGCAAATAATTCTAAAATTATAAAAATATTGTAAATCAATTCCACCATGAAATCAATAGAAATATAAGCTATTACTTGATATTTTTTCAGGCAATCTTGAAACATTCTTTACTGAGTAGTATAATATTTTAGAAATAAAAATAAGGAAGGTAAAAAATGGCTGAAATAAAAGGATTCAAAGGACTTCGCTATAATACTGAAAAAGCAGGAGAAATAGAAACTCTTTGTTGCCCTCCCTATGATATTATTAGCGATGCACAACGCTTGGATTATATTAAAGAAAACGAATATAATATTATTCGTCTTGAGTTACCTAAGGGCGAAAATCCATACAATGAAGCGGCAGATATTTTGAATAACTGGCTTCAAAACGACATTCTTGTGCGTGAAAACAAAGAAGCAATCTATATTTACGAGCAAGATTTTTCAGCATATGGAGCTTGCAAAAGCGTAAAAGGTTTGATTTGCCGTGTTAAAATAGAAGAATTTTCAAAAGGCGTTGTTTTGCCCCATGAAGAAACTTTGTCAAAAGCAAAAGAAGACAGACTTAATTTGATGAAAGCCACAAATTGCAATTTCAGCCAGATTTACTCTTTATATATGGATGAAGAGCATAAAACAACAAAAGCTCTTGATGAGCTTTCAAAAGGAGAGCCCGATTTATGTGTGACTGACCCTGACAATGTTACTCATAAAATGTGGATTATCACAGACGAAGACGCAATAAGCAGCATTGCTGCCGATTTTATAGACAGAAAGCTTTACATTGCTGACGGACACCATCGCTATGAAACAGCACTAAATTACAGAAACTATCTCAGAGGAGCAGGAAAAGCCAAACCTGGCGACGCCTGCGATTATCAAATGATGGCTCTTGTAGATATGCAGCATGAAGGACTTGTAGTATTCCCAACTCACCGCCTTGTTCGAGATCTTCCGTCTTTTGACTGCGAAAAAGCAAAGAAAGACTGTGCAGAATATTTTGATATCATAGAGAAGACAGATGTTTCTTCTATGGAAGCGGAACTTGACGTTCTCTTCAAATCAGGCAAAAAAGCATTTGGAATGTATTGCGGCGGTGATAATTATACCATTCTTGTTCTGAAAGATATGAAAGTAATAAACGAAATGTTGCCGCAAAAAAGCGAAGCTTCACGTGGGCTTGATGTTACTGTACTCCACACTCTTATACTTCAAAAATTATTTAAAATTGATGCTGAAAACATGGCAAAACAAATTAATCTTACATATACAAAAATATTTGACGAGGCAATCGATTCGGTAAAATCAGGAAAAAGCCAGTGTGCTTTTATTTTAAATCCAACAAAAGTTACCGAAATTCGAGATGTTGCTTCAGCTGGCGAAAAAATGCCTCAAAAATCAACCTATTTTTATCCAAAACTCATTACAGGTTTTGTCGTGAATCAGTTGCAATAATATGCAAATAATAGTTGTGATCTTTAAATAAGGAGGATTGCAACATGAATGCAGATGTAAACAAAGACGGATGTATTGCCTGCGGACTTTGCTCTCAGATTTGCCCAGAAGTTTTTGACAAGGACGAAAATGAGATTGCATATGTAAAGCATAACCCTGTTTCCCCCGAAGCAGAAGAATCCGCATCAGAAGCACGTGAAAGCTGCCCTGTTTCGGTTATCGATTTATCTTGAATTTAAAAGGGCCGGTTATTATATCGGCCCAATTTTCTTATTGATTACATATTTGAAAGGCGATGTAAAAAAATGGATTTTAAAATCGGCTGTCATCTTTCTGTTTCAAAAGGTTTTGAGGCAATGGGAAAAGATGCTTTGTCAATTGGTGCAAATGCATTTCAGTTTTTTACTCGCAATCCTCGAGGCGGAGCTGCAAAGGAAATCGACACTAACGACACACAAGCACTGCTTACTCTTATGAAAGAAAATGATTTCGCCACGCCTCTCGCCCATGCGCCTTATACGCTGAATCCATGTTCCGCCGATGAGCGAACACGCAAATTCGCTTTAAGCATTATGAAAGATGACCTCTTACGTCTTGAAACACTCCCCCACAGCTTTTATAATTTTCATCCCGGCAGCCATGTCGGACAAGGCATTGAAACTGGCATTCAACAGATTATTTCTCAATTAAATACTGTACTTATAGAAGAACAAACTACAAAAGTTTTACTTGAAACTATGGCTGGCAAAGGCAGCGAAGTCGGAAGCCGTTTTGAAGAACTTAAAGAGATCATTGACGGTGTAAAACTCTCTGAAAAAATGGGTGTATGCCTTGATACATGCCATGTAAATGATGCAGGATACGATATTGTAAACAATCTAGACGAAGTACTTTCAGAATTTGACCGCATAATCGGTCTTGACCGTTTATGCGCTATTCATCTTAACGACAGCAAAAATCCTTTTGAAAGTCACAAAGACCGCCATGAAAAAATCGGTCAGGGATTTTTAGGACTTGAAGCAATCGAAAGAATTATAAATCATCAAAAACTTCGGGATATTCCGTTTTATCTCGAAACTCCTAACGACCTTGAAGGCTACGGAGAAGAGATAAAACTGTTGAAAAGCCTCCGCCGATAAAAACAGGATATAAAATTTATTAAAAGTTGCGTAGCAGTACGCAACTTTTTTTATTTGCTTTTGAGAATTGAAAGGAGGAATTGTATGATAACAATTCTTAACAGTAAAATGATAATCCCAGAAGAAGAACGGGTTATCGGCTATTTAGGCGACAACGCTGTAACAACAAAACAGTTTGAAGTAATAAACGGAAACACAAACCTTACCTACAAGCTATATTTAAAATTCAAAAGCGGCGCTGTCAATTTTTTAATTTTACCAAGTTCTGCGGCTTTAACTGGAGTAACGCTAACTTGGAATATTAAAAAAGAGCATCTTACTGAAAACGGCCTTGTTTCTGCACAAATCAAGGCATATAGCGCAAACGGCGAAATCTGGCATACTAACGAAGATTATTTTGAGGTATCGGATTCCCTTGATTATTCCGAATATTTTGCTTCTCCGATTGTTTCGGAATTTTTGCAGTTTGAGCAAAACATAGAAACAAAAATAGATTCTATTAAAGAGTTAGATGCTCATCCACCAATTATCGGTAGTAATAAAAATTGGTTTTGCTACAATGATGAAACAAAGCAATATGAAGACTCAGGAAATTCTTCTCAAGGTACTCAAGGGCCGAAGGGAGATCCCGGAACAGTAAATGATTTTTCAGTAACAACCCAAAAACTTGCAACAAACGCTGTAACAACAGACAAAATTAAAAGCGGGGCAATCGCACCTGAAAACACTGATTTTTTAACTATTGGAAAAAACAAATTCAATTATAAAACAAGCACGGCAGGTACTATTACATTTCAATATGCAAACGGAATTAATAGCACCGCTACAGGCGTTAATATAATTGCGGATTATAAATCTAAAACAAGTGATTATATTTATGCTCCTAATTTACAAAGATTTATGATATCACCGCAAATTCATGCAATTGCGTTTTACGATTCTGAAAAAAATGCAATAGGTTTGTCAAATGTTAATCAGGTAATTCCACCTGAATTCAATTCGATTTTCAATGGTTGCCCTGTAAATAATTATTGTGGACTTGGCACAGACGGATATATTAGATTTTCTTACTTAATTTCGGATGAATCGTCGGTAATGTTAGAGTTTATCGATAACGGCGTAACAACTCCATCTGCCTACGAATCTTTCTATTACGAATTTGACGGCGCACTTAACGATGATGCAATATACACCGCAATAAACGATGCTCAGACATCAGCTGACAGTGCCTTATCCGTTGCACAAACAAACGCTACAAATATAACAAACGAAACTCATAACAGGCGTGATGCTGATAATCTGTTACAATCACTAATCTCAACAAACACTAACAATATTTCTTCAATTAATACCTCTCTTTCCGCACTCGCAGCCAAAGCAATCAATCCGACAGCAGGACATATCGCAACTCTCGATGCAAACGGAAATATAGTTGACAGCGGAAAAAGCTTTGATAATATTTCTACGGAAGCTTCAGGAATTACATACAACACCACAGGCTCAGTTTTATCATCGACAAATGTACAAGATGCAATAAATGAAGTAGCAAATTTATCTCTTAATATTGATACGATAGTAAATAAAACTGTAGACAGCTGGGCTGCTGTTCAAAACATTGTAAGAGCAGGTAAGGCTTCAAAGATATTCAAGGTAGGTGATCAGCTACAATGCTCTCACTCAGAATACGGTACTATTACATGGGATATTATCGGAATTGATGCTGAAACACCAAGCGATAACACTAAAACGCACAGTTTAACACTTCAAACCCATAAATGTCTGCCCCTTTATAATGGCAATACAATAACAACCACATCAAGCTCATCAAATACCGTTACTTTGTATTTCGATAACTCCCAAACAAATTGGGCAAACGTAAACTTCTACTGTTGGGGTAATCAATCAGGCGTTCAGGCCATGACGCTTGTTTCCGGAACAACATCGCTTTATACAATTGCGGTTAATCCGTCAAACATTTCAGGTTTTCTTTTTAAGGAAACTAACGATACATCAACATGGAATTACCAAACAGTCAATCTTACATTCCCGACTGTCCCGGCAAACTGCTATACACCTTCCGCTTCTGGAACAAAACCTGCCGGTAGCTGGACAACATATCCAAATTATGAATATTGGGATTATCCTGAAAAATTATATGCTTTAACCACTAATTCTACTTTTTTAAGTGGTAAAACATATTACACCTATGACGGAACAAACTACAATGCGGCAACGGTAACAGTTGGTTCAGCAGTTACTGCTAATACATATTACGAAAAGAACGATGCAAACCGAGCAACTTACGGAAACAACAACTGGCTGCAATCTAATATCAGGCAATGGCTTAATTCTTCAGCAGTAAACTGGTTTAACGCTAAGAATATATGGGATACTCATACATCAGCAACCAATTCAGGATTCTTGTATGGCTTAGACAGTGATTTTACAGCAGTACTTGGAAACGTAAAGAAATACACGGCATTACCTTCAATTGACGGCGGAGGATTTGCATCAAGTGATGAATTAATATTTTTGCCATCAGTTACGGAAGTTTACGGCGGAAACAATAACGGAATTGCAGAAGGCAACGCATATCCGTATTATGCTGCTATGGCAAGTTCCACCACAACAAATAATGTATCAAAAAGAATTAAATATTATTCATCTATTTATAGCAACGGTAGTGCTGCCGCAAGTGATTGTTTCTTACGCTCACCCGCAGTATCAAACAGCTATAACATTGAAGTTGTTAACCATCTGGGTGGCATTGGAAACTGTGCGGCAAATAGTGCAAATCAATTTTCGCCAATCTGTGTAATTATTTAAGGAGGAAAAATGTTTAATTTTATTTCTACAAGTGAACAAATCAGCAATCTTATTCAAGAAAACGAAGCTCTTAAAGAAGCAAATAAAGACTTGGAAGACGCTTTAGTTGAGCTAGCTTCAATAATTCCGCAATCCAATACAGAGGAGGCAACAAACAATGGCTAAGATTTATTACAACAAAATCTTAAATAACGAAATGACAGTTGATGAAGTGCCTTTGAGGTGGAAAGCCGAGGTTGAAGCTATGATTAGAGCAGACGAAATCACAGAAACATAACAATTTACATATTATGCAGTGAAGGAATTAAAATGATTTGGAGGTATAAAAATGGCACAGTATAAAGGGATTGACGTTTCCGCAATTAACGGAATCGTCGATTGGAACGCAATAAAATCTATGGGAATACAATGCGCAATGTTGCGTCTTGGGTTTGGAAATGATATCGCTTCTCAAGACGATTCGCAATTCGCAAGAAACGTTTCGGAATGTGAACGTTTAGGAATTAATTGGGGCGCATATTTGTATTCATATGCTTTGAATACAACAGATGCACAGAGCGAAGCAAATCACGCATTACGCATGTTAAAAGGCAAAAAGCCAACTTTACCAATTGCATTTGACATGGAAGATGCCGATGGCTATAAATCAAAACACGGAATGCCAACTAACGGCACACTTATAAATATTTGCAATACATTTTTATCAACTTTAAGTAACGATGGATATTATGTATCGCTTTATGCAAATCTCTCATGGCTTGACAACCAGCTTAATTCATCAACTTTGGACAGGTTTGACAAGTGGGTTGCACAATGGAATTCAACATGTCAATACACACATGGCTTTGGTATTTGGCAAGATTCTGATGATTTGCAAATAAAAGGCCATATATTTGATGACGATATCTTTTTAAAAGATTATCCTACATGTATTAAAAATGGCGGATTAAATGGCTGGCCAAAGCCTACCGCTGTTCAAGCTTCAACAACTATAAAAAATGCCACAATTAAAGCAGGACAAAAAATCACGTTATCGAAAGCTAACCTGTATGTAAGCTCCACGGCTACAAATGCTTCCGGAACTATCAGCGGCACATATTACTTATGGGACGCAACCGTGACAAACGGAAGAATACGAATTACAAATTCAACTTCAAATGTCGGAAAGACAAATGCCGTTACTGGGTGGATAACCACAAGCAACATAAAATAGCATTTGCAACTGACATATAAAAATCTTAAAAACAATTAATAAAACGGAAAAGAAATTTTTATGACAATCAATCTAGATAACCTATTTTCAATCACACATAATCACATTAATATCAGCGATAAAATTCTTGGTGGATTTGTTGTTGGCATAAGCATAATCGGAAGTTTTTTCTGCTCGTTTTTCGGCGGTTTCGATATGATTCTTAACACGTTGATTTCTCTGATAATATTAGATTACATCACAGGAATTATAAAAGCCGTATACTTAAAAAAGCTCAGCAGCGACATAGGCTTCAAAGGTATTTTGAAAAAAATATTGATGCTAATAATTGTCGGCGTAACCGTCAATCTGCAAAATGTTATTCCATGCGGAGTTTCACTTCGTGATGCAACAATTTTGTTCTTCATTTGTAACGAAGGTCTATCGATTTTTGAAAATGCTTCAGAGGTAATTCCTCTTCCTAAGCAAATTAAATCAATATTGCTTCTTGCAAGCGAGAAGATTGAAACAAGCAAAAACGAAACAACCGATACAACTGAGACACCTGAAAAAATCTCAGAAAACAGCAACACAAACCAGGAAAATAAATAATTTAATTAACAACAGCCGGCTAAAATCGTCTGTTTGTATATATCGCAAAATTAATAGCCTTCCATGTATAAATAATCGGAAAAGTCTGAATTATTCTTACACAGAAGGCTTTTTATATTTAAAAATCTTCTAATTTGATTTTTCTTGTTTTCTTATATATAATATTAATTAATATAAGGTCGCAAGGAGAATACGGTAATGAAAATTCAAGCAATAAAAACAAGAATCGTTGAGGTTTCTTCATATAAGCTTACAAAATTGTTAAACGAATCGTTGCTTCAGATTCGTGAAAACAGCATTATTGCCGTAACATCTAAGGTCGTTTCGCTTTGCGAAGGAAATGCAATTCCGTTTGACAGTGCAAATAAAGATGAACTTATTGAAAATAATGCAGACTTTTTTCTACCGAAAAGCGGCAATAAATACGATGTCTACCTGACAATAAAAAATGACTTACTTGTTCCGTCTGCTGGAATAGATGAGTCAAACACAAACGGATTTTATGTTATGTGGCCGAAAGACCCTCAATGCTCAGTTAACTCACTTTGGGAATTTCTGAGAAACAAACACAATATTAAAAATCTAGGAATAATAATCACGGACAGTGCTCCATCACCTCTTAAATGGGGAGTCACAGGAAAATGTATTGCATATTGCGGATTTAAAGGAATAAACAGTAAAGTCGGAGAAGAAGACCTTTTTGGCCGCAAACTAAATATGACGCAAATAAACGTCGCCGATGCTTTAGCTGCCGCAGCTGTCTTGTGCATGGGAGAGTCAAATGAACAAACTCCCGTCGCACTTATTGAAGATGTATCGTTTGTCCAGTTTGAGAATAATCCTCCTTCAAAAGAAGAACTTGAAAATTTACATATAGACATAAAAGACGACCTTTTCGGACAGCTTTTAGAAGATGTTAAGTGGCACTCAAATAAAGAATAAAAAACACGGCTGAGCTTTGATGTTCAAGCCGTGTTTTTCCGTTTAAAAATTATAAAATAGCTTTCTTTATTTCGCTTACATAGTCAAAAACAGGTTCTAAACATTTTTCACCGTATTGTTCAACAATCTTTACAACAGCGCTACCAACGATTACTCCATCTGAAAATTCAGACATTGCCTTTGCCTGCTCGGGAGTTGAAATTCCGAACCCTATTGCGCACGGAATATCTTTAACAGACTTAACGAGCGACACCATTTCTTTTAAATCCACGGCAAACTCACTGCGCACTCCAGTAACGCCCAAAGACGAAACACAATATACAAATCCCTGTGCTTCACTTGCTATTTTTGAAATTCGTTCTTTTGATGTAGGCGCAATCAAACAAATTAAATCAATATTGTTTTCTGTGCAAAATGGCAGCAGCTCACTTTTTTCCTCAAACGGCATATCGGGTACAATCAGCGCATCTATACCGCATTTTGATGCCTTTTTTATAAAACGCTCTTTTCCGTATACAAAAATAGGATTTAGGTACGTCATAAACGCAAGCGGAACACCGCTTTTCTTACGCGCTCTTAGTACCATATCAAATATTTTGTCTGTAGTTGTTCCTGAAGATAACGCACGTTCGTCAGCTTTTTGAATAACTATTCCCTCTGCTACAGGATCTGAAAACGGAATACCGATTTCAATAAGATCAGCACCAGCTTCTTCCATTTTGTATATTAATTGCTCTGTAATTTCAAGGTTAGGGTCGCCTGCCGTAACAAACGGAATAAAAGCTTTGCCATTTTTAAAAACTTCTGTTATTCTACTCATATATATTCACCCCTCTGTAACGTGCAATAGCGGCGACATCTTTATCTCCTCTGCCTGAAACGTTAATAACAATAATTTTATCTTTCTCCATTTTAGGAGCAAGCTTACAAGCATATGCGACCGCATGTGCACTTTCAATAGCAGGGATAATGCCCTCTGTTCTAGAGAGATATTCAAACGCCCTAACGGCTTGCTCATCAGTAACTGGAACATATTCAGCTCTGCCGTTGTCGAACAGCATTGCGTGCTCAGGTCCTATTCCCGGATAATCAAGTCCTGCCGAAATTGAATATACAGGTGCGATCTGCCCGAACTCATCCTGGCAGAAATACGATTTCATGCCATGAAAAACTCCTATGCTACCGTTTGCAATAGTTGCGGCATTTTTCGGATTATCGACACCAAGCCCTGCCGCTTCACAGCCGATGAGGTTAACAGACGCTTCGGGAATAAACTCGTAAAAAGCGCCCATTGCGTTGCTTCCTCCTCCGACGCATGCTATAACCGCATCGGGAAGCCTTCCCTCTTTTTCAGCGACTTGATCCTTAATTTCTTTTCCGATGACCTTCTGAAAATCACGAACAATAGTAGGAAAGGGATGCGGTCCCATTACAGAACCCAATACATAGTGAGTATCGTCGATTCTCGACACCCATTCACGCATAGTTTCGTTTACAGCATCCTTTAGAGTCTGTGTTCCGCTTGTCACCGCATGAACCTTTGCGCCGAGCAATTCCATACGAAAAACGTTAAGCGCCTGACGCTCAGTATCCTCCTTACCCATATAAATCTCGCATTCCATGCCCATAAGAGCCGCTGCTGTTGCCGTCGCAACGCCATGCTGTCCAGCTCCTGTTTCGGCAATTACCCTTGTTTTACCCATTTTTTTTGCAAGAAGTACTTGACCTAAAACATTATTTATCTTGTGCGAGCCTGTATGATTGAGGTCTTCTCGTTTTAAGTAGATTTTGGCTCCGCCTAGATTATTTGTCATTTTCTCAGCAAAATAAAGCAAAGAAGGACGTCCTGCATAATTTATTAGAAGGTCATTCAGTTCATTTATAAATTGACTGTCGTTTTTATAAAAATTATAAGCTTTTTCAAGCTCTATAACTGCGTTCATAAGCGTTTCGGGAATATACTGACCGCCGTATAAACCAAATCTGCCATTCATTTCTATCACTCATTTCTTATTAATTTCGTTAATCGTTTTTATAATTTGCTCGATTTTTTTCTCATCTTTTATCCCGTTTGTTTCAACGCCGCTGCTAATATCAACAGCAAACGGTCTGCACTTATTTATCATTGATTCAATATTCTCGTTATTAAGTCCGCCTGCCAAAAAAAACGGCTTTTTAAGAGGCGGGATAAGCGATACATCAAATCCTTTTCCGCTTCCGCCTTGCTGATCTTTCTGATAAGAATCAAGCAAAAGCATATCGCACGGCAGTTTTTCTGCTTTTAAAATCTGCTCTGCACTTTGCACTCTGACAGCTTTAATTATAGGGCCATTAGACTCTTGCCTAAGTTTTTTAATGTAAGCTTCGTCTTCTTCACCGTGAAGCTGTACGATATCAATTACACCGTCTTTTATCAGCTTAATAATGTTTGGTAAAGGCTCATCAACAAAAACGCCGACTGCTTTGATTTTGGGATTTAAATTGTCTTTAAGTAAAACTGCCTGCTCGTAAGTTACCTGACGGCGGCTTTTTGCAAAAACAAATCCAATATAATCAGGCATAAAACGGTTTACAGCGATTATATCGTCAGCTCTTGTTAGTCCGCATATTTTTATTTTTGTCAAACAGAACAGCCCCTCAGTTCTTTTAGCTTTTTCTCTTTGTCGCTGCAGCACATTAACGTTTCGCCGATTAAAACGGCATTTACGTTTGCTTTTCTTAACGTTTCTACGTCTTCTGCCGTTTGTATTCCGCTTTCAGCCACAAACAAAACGTTTTGCGGAACGCATTTCCTCAGCAAAATACTGTTATTGATATCTACATCAAAATTTCTCAAATTGCGGTTATTAACGCCGATTATTCTTGCGCCCGCTTTCAAAGCTGAATCTATTTCGGCTTCATCATGAGCCTCAACAAGCGCCGACAAACCGAGTTCATCGCAAATTGAAATAAACTCACGAATCGTTTTAGTGTCAAGCAGTGAGCAAATCAATAAAACAGCGTCCGCTCCAATGACCTTTGCCTCATATATCTGATAAGCGTCAAGCGTAAAATCTTTTCGCAAAACAGGAATAGAAATTCCTTTTTTTATTTCAGAAAGATAATTATCACTGCCTAAAAAGAACTCAGGCTCGGTAAGTACGGAAACAGCGTCCGCTCCTGCTTTTTCGTAATCTTTTGCAATATCGATGTAAGGAAAATCTTCTGCGATTACTCCTTTTGACGGAGAAGCCTTTTTAACTTCGCAAATAAAACTAATATCTTGTTTCTTAAGCGCTTTTTCAAACGGAAAGCCTGTATTGCATTCAAGACTAAGAGCTTTGTTTTTCATCTCTTCAAAAGATATCTCGGCTTTTTGCCGTTCAATTCTTATTTTTGTAGAAGCGGCAATGCGTTCTAAGATCACTCTACCACCTCATTAGTAAGCCTGCAAAACTCTTCAAGTTTGGCAGTGGCTTTTCCGCTGTCAATAATATCCTCAGCAAGCTTTATGCAATCTTCAACTGAACAATCATCAATGCCAAGATAAAGCGCCATTGCAGAATTTAAAACAACGACATCTCTTTTTGCTCCCTTTTCAATGCCACTCAAAATGTTACGTGTGATAACAGCATTATCTTTCGGACTTCCGCCCTCAAGGTCTTCAAGGCTGCAGCTTCTTAACCCGAACTGCTCTGGCGTAATCACATAAGATTCCAACTTACCATTGCGGATTTCGCAAACATGAGTCTTTCCTGTAAGAGTTACCTCATCCATACCGTCGCTTCCACTTACGACCAAACCCCTTACTACACCGAGATTTGAAAGAACTTCGGCAAGCGGTTCTACAAGTTTCGGGTCGTAAACGCCCATAAGCTGCATTTTAGCTCCAGCAGGACTTGAAAGAGGTCCTAATATATTAAATATTGTCCTTACGCCCATTTCACGGCGAACAGGAGCGGCATATTTCATTGATGAATGATATAACGGCGCAAACATAAAGCACATATTGCTCTTATTAAGTATCTCTGCGCTTTGCTCTGGAGTTAAAACAAGATTTATTCCCAAGTTTTCTAAAACATCGGCAGCACCGCTTTTGCTTGATACCCCACGGTTGCCATGCTTTGCAACGGGGACGCCGCCTGCGGCAATAACAAACGCCGAAGTAGTTGAAATATTAAATGTACCTACACCGTCTCCGCCTGTACCAACAATATCAATAACGTCACGGACAGGGTTGATTTTCAGCCCCTTTTCACGCATTACCGTGGCACAAGCCGTTATTTCCTCGACAGTTTCGCCTTTCATCCTCAGTGCAGTGAGAAGCGCACCCATTTGTGCTTCAGTTGCTGTTCCGTCCATCATTTCGCCCATAACGTTTTTTGCCATTTCAAAATCAAGGTCGTTGCCTTTTATAATTTCCTGAATTGCTTTCTGAATCATAATATATTCCTCCTAATTGATAAAAAGTTTTTAAGAATTACTTTTCCCTGCGGTGTTAAAATCGATTCGGGATGAAACTGCACCCCGTACACATCATAATCTTTGTGCTTTACTGCCATAACTTCGCCCATATCGTCGTGTGCGATTATCTCGAGTACATCTGGTATCGTCTCTTTTTTTGCAACAAGAGAATGATACCTTGCCGCTTCTATCTGTTTTGGAAGTTTTTTAAAAATCTCACAGTTGTTATCAATATTTATATTGCTTTTCTTTCCGTGCATCAGTTTTTTGGCATGTGATATTTCAGCTCCGAAAACCTCGCAAATTCCTTGGTGTCCCAAACAAACGCCCAAAATCGGATATGTCTTACAAAGCTTTAAAACTGCTTCCTCGCATATTCCCGCATTTTTCGGATATCCCGGCCCGGGTGAAAGAATAATATGCGAAGGGTTAAGCTTTAAAATATCAGAAATTGAGAGTTCATCGTTCCTGACAACACGAATATCAGGATTTATGCTTCCTGCAAGCTGGACAAGATTGTATGAAAAACTGTCGTAATTATCAATTAACAAAATCATTCTTCAAAAGCCTCCCTTACCTCGATTATGGCATTGATTATTGCCAAAGCTTTATTCCCCGATTCTTCGTATTCTTTTTCTGGAACACTGTCGGCAACGACTCCGCCGCCTGCCTGAACATAAACGTTATCGCCCTTCTTTACAGCCATACGGATTGCAATGCAGGTATCCATATTCCCTGTAAAATCGAAATATCCGAGCGCTCCTCCGTAAATACCTCTCGGTTCTTTTTCAAGTTCCTCAATTATTTCGCATGCCCTTATTTTAGGTGCTCCCGATAAAGTCCCTGCTGGTAAAACTGCTTCAATTGCACTGTATCCGTCACAGTTTTCCAAAATATCGCTTTCAACCTGTGAGCAAATATGCATGATTTTGGAGTATCGATGGATCATCATGTATTCCGTCACTTCAACAGATGAAAACTTCGATATCCTGCCTAAGTCATTTCTTCCCAAATCAACAAGCATATTGTGTTCCGAAAGCTCTTTTTCGTCTGCTAAAAGTTCCTTCTCGAGGTCTAAGTCCTCTTGAGATGTTTTTCCTCTCGGTCTTGAGCCTGCAACAGGAAAAGTTGTAAGCCGTCCGTTATTTAATTTTATTAATGTCTCGGGGGAAGAACAAATCAGCTCGTCTTCATCAATTTTCATATAAACCAAATAGGGTGATGGGTTTGTAGTCCTCAAAATCCTGTACGCATTTATTAAGTTACTTTTATATGGTGATGAAAATTTCCTTGAAAGCACTGCCTGAAAAATATCGCCATCACGAATATACTCTTTTGCTTTCTTTACAATATTGCAGTATTCTTCTTTTTTTATATTGCAAGTAAATTTAATGTTTTTATCACTTGATTGCTCAGAAACAGGGCTGTTGTCGTATATTAATTTTGAGATTGCTTCAAGCTCGTCAATGGCTTTCTTATAATTTTCGGCAACGTTATCTGTCTTGATGTTTGCAATGATATATATTTTTTGCCTTTGATGGTCAAATGCAATTACTTTATCAAAAAGCATCATATCAAAATCGTTAAATTCGCCCTGCTTGATTTTCAATTTAGGTTCTGCATATTTTATCATTGAATATGCGAAATATCCTACGAATCCACCAGTAAACGGCGGCATGTTTTCAAGCTTAGGGGCTTTATACTTTGTCTGAATTTCACGAAGAATATCAAGCGGCTTTT
>JAUZPX010000031.1 GCA_030705695.1 Bacillota bacterium | reverse complement strand
TTACGACTTCCGGTCAACAGGTTTATAAAGAGGTGAGACGACATGAAGGAAAAGATTCATCCGAAATACGAGAAGACAACAATCAGATGCGCTTGCGGTGAGGTCATCGAAGTGGGCTCCACCAAAAAGGATATGCGTCTTGATATCTGCTCAAAGTGCCATCCGTTCTTTACCGGCAAACAAAAGCTGGTCGACAGCGGCGGACGCGTCGATAAGTTCAACAAGAGATTCAATCTCGAACAGAAGTAATCCATTTAAGCAAAATTTCGCGGTGCTTCGGCGCCGTTGCTGCGGTGCTGTCGCTACGGGCGCGGTACCGCTTTTTGCTTTTTACTTTTTGTTTTTAAAAACGAAATTGCGAGGCGGGGAAATATGACTTATATTGAAAATAAACCTGTAGACGCAAAAGCCATCGCCGATCTGCGCCAATCCGTCGGATGGAACCGCATGGAGGACTGTTATCGGAACGGGCGGATGACCTCGTATTTTCACCTTGCCGCTTTTGACGGCGATCACCTTGTGGGTTATATCGATACCGTCTCAAACGGCGTTACCGACGCCTATATTCAAGATTTGACGGTTCACCCCGATTATCAGGGCAAAGGCATCGGCACCGAACTGATGAATCGTACCATTCAATATTTAAAAGAACATCGAATCTATATGATTTCTGTTGTTTTCGAAGAAAAGCTGAGAACGTTTTATAAACGGTTCGGATTTGCCGATATGCTCTGCGGACAGTTGCAAACGTTTGACATGGATTGACGGTATGGCAGAAAAACAAAATGACCGCCAAATATCCGGAACGGACAGTTATCTGACTCTGAAAACCGAAGCCGAGGCCGTGTTCGTCGAACAGCGGTCGAAATTCATCGCCACCGCGCGTCCGGTCGAAAATGCCGAAGAAGCGGAGGCGTTTATTTCGCGTATGAAACCGAATTATAAAGACGCCACGCACAACGTCTGGGCCTATTTCATCGACGACGGTAATATGCGCGCAAGCGACGACGGGGAGCCCTCCGGAACTGCCGGAGTGCCTGTGCTGCAAGTACTGAAAGCGGGCCGGATTTTCAAGAGCGCCATCGTCGTGACCCGCTATTTCGGCGGGATTTTGCTCGGCGCGGGCGGATTGGTGCGGGCATACAGCGCCGCCGCGAAACTGGGCGTCGAGGCCGCCGGAATCGTGACGATGACGCTTTGCGAGCGGTTTACGGTCACGGTGGACTATGCCGACGGCGACCGCATTAAAAACGCGTTGCAAATCGGCAGAGCGGTGATCACGGGTACGGAATATACAGACAAGGTTATTTTTGATTATTATCTGCCCAGAGAAAAAGCAGCGGCAATGACAAATTTATTCGCCGAGTTGACTTCGGGACGCGCTCTCGTGACATCCTCGGGGACGGAATTTCTTGACATTCCTTGAAAAATTTGATATTTGGGTGTAAAATACGGGTATAATAGGCTCAAGGATTTTTTGCGGGGAATTTCGATGTACAAAATTGTCAAACGGATTTTGGATTTTTTAGCGGCACTGATCGCGATTTTGCTGATCTGGCCGTTTTTTATCATCATTATGATCGCCGTTGCGCTGGACTCAAAAGGGCCGGTGTTCTTTGTGCAGAAACGGGTCAAAAAAGATAAAAAGCTCTTTAATATCTACAAATTCCGAACGATGCGCGTCGACACCCCGAAAAACGTCGCAACCGATCTGCTCGGAGATCCGCAGTTTTATATCACCGGAGTCGGACGGTTTTTGCGCAAATACAGCTTGGATGAGCTGCCGCAGCTCTTTAATATTCTGCGCGGCGACATGTCGATCGTCGGGCCTAGACCGTCGTTGTTCAATCAATACGATTTAATTGAGGAGCGCGACAAGGTCGGGGCCAATTCGGTACGACCGGGACTGACCGGATGGGCGCAGATCAACGGCCGGGATGAACTGACGAACCGGCAAAAAGCCGAATATGACGGCGAATACGTGAAAAAGATGTCATTCGGATTTGATTTAAAGTGCTGCCTGCTGTCGGTAAAACGCGTCTTCATGCATGAAGGCGTTAAGCTGTGATATGTAGATTACATTACGGTCGTCGGATAACCGGCGATTTTTTAACCCACAATTTTGTCCCCGAAATGCGGAGATTTCTATTCGCATCTGCTTTAGAATGTCTGTGAAAGGAGGGACGGTCATGGATTTTACGCAGCGCCTAAACCTGACAATGGAGTACATCGAGAGCCATCTGGCACAGGAGATCTCCCCGCAGGAGATCGAGCGGATTTCATTATGCCCGATGCATCAGTTCGGCAGAATCTTTTCCTATGTCACGGGCATGTCGCTTTCCGCATATATCCGCCGCAGGCGGCTGACTTCGGCGGCGTATGAATTACAGTCCGATGAAGTGAAAATCATCGATCTTGCGCTCAAGTACGGTTATCAATCCCCCAACTCGTTCACACGGGCGTTTACCGAGACCTTTGGGATGACCCCCGGAAAAGCGCGCTGTACGGGCGTTGAGCTGAAGGCCTATCCCCGCCTCTCTTTTCATATGACAATCAAAGGAGATGCGGCAATGAATTATCGGATCGAAGAAAAAGGCGAGTTGAACTTTACGGTAAAGATCGGAACTTTCAGGGGCGAGGAGGACGGTGGTATTTGGGATCGGTACTACTCCGACGGGACAAACACGAGAATACGAAAGGAACTGAAACTCTGCCGCCCGCCGTTTTGGCATGTGGGAATCTACATGCCCCAAAAAGACGGTTCGGTGGATTTGGCGCTCGGCGCACAGTCGGACGGCAAAGAGCATGAAGGCCTGAAAACATTGACGGTTCCCGCGAGGACTTGGGCGGTATTCACGGTCAACGGAACGGGCGGAAAAGCGTTCGGCGAAACATGGGCGAAGATTATAACCGAATGGCTGCCGTCAAGCGGATATACCCATCTCAACGACTATGAGATCGAGGTCTTTCCCGACGGAGACGCCAAAAGTCCGGATTATAAATCTGAAATCTGGATTCCGGTCACGAAAAAATAGCGGGCATTCGCAAAACAGCAAGCAGCCGGGCGGAAACGAATTCCGCCCGGCTGTTTTTATAGTAAAACCACTTTTATTTCAGTCATAAAATAAAGTGGTTTTACTCAATATGAAGCCACTTACCGCTTATTCTCATTTTAATCTTTAAGTATAGATTCGGTGAATGAACAGCGGGGAATTGTATAAACTGTTTAGGCCGGACCAAAATCGGCAAATCCCGATGAAGCAAAGCAAAAATCACCATTTTTTAGCGCTGCGATATTGACAACCGAAAATGGGTATGTTATGATGTTGGGGCTGTTCGGAGAGATGTCCGAGTGGTTTAAGGAGCCGGTCTTGAAAACCGGTGACTCGTAAGAGCCGTGAGTTCGAATCTCACTCTCTCCGCCAAAAAGTCGGACAATGGATTTCCGTGTTGGCGTCCTTTCAAATAGATCAGCCGAGCAAAAAATCAAGAAGACAATTTAAAACGAAGACCTTTGGCCGTATGGAGAAGTACTCAAGTTGGCCGAAGAGGCGCCCCTGCTAAGGGCGTAGGACGGGAAACCGTCGCGAGAGTTCGAATCTCTCCTTCTCCGCCAAAGAAAAACCCCGTAAACAAGCCGTTTGCGGGGTTTTATCATGTCTTTATAAACCGGTTTTCCCTTTAGTTTTCCCTTTACAGAAATTTTAAGCCCCTCGAACACCTTTTATAAACTGCTCCATCCGCTCCGCACTTTCCTTTTTCATGCGCTCAGAAACATGGCCATATACATCAAGCGTGAAAGCAGCGGTATGATGGCCAAGAGTTTCCTGCACGGTCTTCACATCATCTCCGGACTGGAGAGCGGCCACCGCGTAGGTGTGGCGCAGATCGTGAAAGCGAGCAGAAGGAATCCCGATATTCTTTGCAATGCGCTTGAACTGTTTATAAACGGTCACATGGCATAGATGGCCACCAAATTCCGAAGTAAATACAAGGCCGGTATCATTCCATAAAGGGCCGGCTTTCAGTTGCCATTCGGTTTGAATTTGCTTTTGTTCCTGAAGAACCCGCATAACCGAGGGTGCAGGAGTGATAAGGCGGGTTTTATCGTTCTTTAGTGTTCCAAAGATATACCGGCCACCTTTCGCCTTCTCATGAATCAGTTGCTTACAGATATGAATTGTACCGGCTTGAAAGTTCACATTATCCCAGGTCAGGCCGAGTATTTCACCTTGCCGCAGTCCCGTAAATAGATCGACGATATATAGGCGCTCATATGTGTGGCCGGAGATCGCCTGCAGGAATAAGGCGATTTGCTTTTCCTCAAGCGGCTTTACTTCTGTTTTTACGATGCGAGGGAGCTTACAAGGCCCCGCAGGGTTATATTTGATATAACCGAGTTCTGCAGCCTGTGCGAGAGCTTTATGTAGTACCCCGTGAATGTTCTTTATGGTCTTTGGAGCTATGGGTTCTTCAGAGTCGGATCCCTTTTGAAGTTTGTTATAGAGCTTTTGAACCTGGGATGTGCTGAGAGCTTGAAGTTTCACCGCGCCGAGTTCGGGTTTTATATGATTGTTAATATGACCTGTATAGGTGCTCAAAGAAAGTGTTTTTAATTCGCCGGTATACTCGGATAACCATATATCAAGCCACGCGCTTACGGTCAATTTAGAGGGTTCTGTATAGGTTCCCTCGTTTAAAGTTACGGAGACCGCCTGAAGCTTTTCCCTAACTTCCTTTTGGGTTTTCCCGCTCACGGACTTTTGCACCTGCTTGCCGGTGCCTGGATCAACTCCGGCAGTATATCGGGCCTCCCAGTAGGTGTACTCTTTGCCCTTGCTTATAACGGTTTTCTTGCGGATAGAACCCGCGCCCTGAGCGTTCCGGTTGTTCTTTTTGTTCATAAGATACACCTTCCTATAGGTTAATTATACTTTCCGGATGTCTTATTTCGTCTTCTACAAAATTAATAAAAACACGAGATAATTTATATTCTTTTCCCTCTAAATCATCTTCTTCTTTTCTAATTCCAGCTTCTCTATTGTTTTTATCATTTTTCGCGTTTTCTATATATTTAATAGATTGTTTGCAATAATGATACATGTTGGCGATCTTTTTTAAATATTCTGCATTCGATATTAAGTCGTTTAAAAATTCATGCGTAAAAATTGCATTCACATCTGAATAAATTTTATTTTCCTGATATTGATTATTTGATTCATCATATTTCGTTTTTATTTTTATAAGATTCGAAATTGCTTGTTCGGAAAGCCCTGTGGCTTCACAAATATCCGTAGATTCTCGGGTTTCACAATCATATTCACAAAGCAAATAACCAAGTTCACAATTAAAGATTTCGCATAAACGGGTCAAATCAAATAAAGATGGCTCACTTTGATTTTTTTCCCATTTTGAAATAGTTTGATATTGGACATTGAGCATTTCAGCCAATTTATTAAGCTTTATATTTTTTTGCTCACGTTTTCGTTTAATGCGTGCCCCTATTTTTTTAAAATTATATGTCACAACGAATATTAAACCTCCTAAGCAATTATTTATATTAAATAATATTGCTTTTAATAATCATTATAATGCAATACGATAATGATGTCAAGGGTTGTTATCAACTTTTGAAATTAATTTTAGGGGGTTTTAAAATGGCAAATGAAGGATTAAAAAACGAAATCAAAGAAGCGGGGTTGTATTTTTGGCAAGTCGCTACTCGACTCGGGACAAGCGACGCCGGATTTTCAAGAAAGCTTCGGCTCGAACTGTCTGATGATGAAAAATTACGTGTCAGGAAAGCAATTAAAGAATTGGTGGAGAAGCGTGCGGTACGGAGGGCGTAACGATGGGCAAAGAAATATACGACATCTCGACCGTTCCGCTCGTAATGTCTGCTAAAGATTTGCAAGCGTTGGGGTTTTCACGCACCTGCGCCTATCAATTCTTCAATAGATCGGATTTTCCGACTGTCCAGATAGGTAGTCGAAAATATGTCCGGCGCGAGAAGTTCTTTTCGTGGCTAGATTCTCAGCAGGTAGAGGCCACTACCGAAAACGGACGGCAATTATAAGGGGGAGCAAAATGGAGAGACAAATTTTAAAATCTCAACATGATCTTTTGGTTGAAATGACCGAAAAATACGCATGGCTTTCACATGTTCAATATGGAGTGGGTAACGCAATAGCTCTTCGTGATCTTTGCGGGATCTCCGGCATAAAAAATCGAGAACTTCGGCTTCAAATAGAATCTGTGCGTCGTGAAGGACTCGCAATTTGCACCGATGGCGGGGGCTATTTCTTCCCAGAGAATTTTAATCAATATAAGAAGTGGGCCGATCTAGAGGGACGACGGGCGCGCTCAATCTTGAAAACTGTCGCCGCATCATATCGCCATTTTTCCCACTTCGTTGATTTGAAGGGTGTGAAGATTTTGTGGCGTGGCTGAGCATTTATCAATCCCTTCCGACGCATCGGAAGACCATTCGTTTCAAGAATCTTTTGAAGATCAGTGTGCCTCAAGCGGTCGGTCAGCTTTGTGTACTTTGGTTGTGGTCAATTGATAACGCACCGGATGGCGATCTTTCCGGATTCTCCCCTGCTGAAATTGCCGAGTTTGCTTCATGGGAAGGCGACGCAGATGAATTTGTACAAGCATTAAAACATTCCGGATTTGTTGATGAGGATTTAACACTGCATGATTGGTACGATTATGCCGGTAAACTCATTGACAAGCGGCAGCAGAACGCGGAACGCATGAAGCATAAACGTGCAGAACACGTGCAGAACACGTGCATTGCACGTGCAGGGGCTACAGAACAGCACACTATAGAAAATAACCAAATATCACCTATCGGTGATATTCCCTCTATACCCCCTGCGAGCGGGGAGATAAACCATGATTGTACCGCTCCAGATGGTGCTAAAAATAAAACAAGGCGTAAAGCTTCCACTCTTTCAAAAACACAACAGGAACTTTTTGGCCGGTTCTGGGAGGTTTATCCAAAGAAGGTTAGCGTTGCAGATGCGCAGCGAGCATGGATGAAGATAGATCCCGACGACATAATGACTGATAATATTGTGCAAGCCGTTGAAGCCGCAAAAATCAATGATCACCGCTTCAAAGATATACAGTACGTTCCGCATCCGGCCACCTGGTTGAATGGGCGTGGATGGGAAAATGAGTACATCAATAGCTCCTCGCATCTTTTACCGGCGACAGACCTTGATGAAATTCTCCCAGGGAGGTAATCAAAAATGGAACTTATCGATATTTTAAAAACAACCTCAAATCTCGCAGGTCAAGCAAACCCGCTTCGAGATGGCGATTACACACAAAATGGTCTACTATATTGCGGCGAGTGTCATACGCCTAAGCAACACCGCTTAGGACAAGAGATAGCCGGACAACCGTTACTTGTGAATTGTTTATGTGCTTGTGCGTATAAGCGAAAGAAAGAACTCGAAGCAATAGAACAGAATGAAAAAAAGACCCGTTGGATTGCTAAAATGCGTGAAGAGGGATTCACCGAGCGGCGCATGATGGAGTGGAAATTTTCATCTGACGATGGAAAAACTCCTGAGCTTATGAAAACAGCAAGAAGCTATTTTGAAAATTTTAATAGGTTCAAAAATGAAGGAAAAGGACTTTTGCTATACGGTGGTGTCGGTTCAGGAAAGACCTTTGCCGCCGCTTGTATTTGCAACGCACTAGTTGATAAAATGGTCCCTTGTCTCATTACTAATATATCTCGAATTTCTAATTTTTCTCAGAGCCATTATGAAGACAGACAAGAGTATTTTGATGATTTGAATCGATTTGATTTATTAATTCTCGATGATTTATCTGCTGAACGCCGGACTGAATATCAAAATGAAGTTGTTTACAACGTGATTGATTCTCGAAACCGCGCAAAATTACCGCTCATTGTCACCACGAATCTTACTGCCGATGAATTAAAACGGCCAACTGATAAATTTGAGCAAAGAATATACAGCCGTTTGTTCGAGATGTGCCAACCGTTTGATTGCGGGAATGTAGATCGGCGAAAAGCCATATTAAAAAGCGATTTTGAAGTTTATAAAAAGTTATTACTAGATTGAAAGAGGAGGAGCATATGAATAACGAAAACCTTAAATCAAATGACGAGCGAACGCCGGATGAACGCCGAGAACTCGCTTCAAAAGCAGGGAAAGCGAGCGGCAAGGCCAGAAAAGAGACCGCTTCTTTACGTAAAACATTAGACATGATTTTAAATCTTCCCGCACAGGGAGAGAATGCAAAGAAACTATTTAAAGAATTCGGGATCACCGAAAATATGACAAACCGGATGCTTATAGCACTTTCCGCCGTTAAAAGAGGAATAACGACCGGAGAACCAAAAGTACTCACTTTTATCCGTGACACTTTAGGGGAGAATTTAAAATTTATGGTTGAAGAAGACACAAGCCAAGAGAATAAGCGAACCATAAAAATTTATCTTCCCGAAATTGATTCAACAAACGAAGATGGTTGAGAGCGTCACCATCAGGCCGCAGAAAGGCCCTCAGGAAGCTTTTCTTTCATCAGCGGCTGATATTTGCATATACGGCGGAGCGGCAGGAGGGGGCAAAACTTTTGGCCTGCTGCTGTCACCGTTACGTTACATCGAAAACGAAAAATTCCGCGCCACGATCTTCCGCCATAATTCGAATCAAATTTTTGTGAGCGGTGGTCTTCTCGATGAAAGTAAAAGCTTATATCCGCTCATACCAGGTGCGACAAGCAAACTAACACCGCATCCGACTTGGGAATTTGACAGTGGGGCAAAAATCAGTTTTGCGCACATCGAGCGGGACGATGATTTATTCAAATGGCAGGGATCCCAAATCTGCGAGATCGGTTTCGATGAATTAACTCACTTTTCAAAGCGGACTTTCTTCTTCATGTTATCCAGAAACAGAAGCACATGCGGAGTAAAGCCATATGTAAGGGCAACCTGTAACCCCGATGCCGACAGTTGGGTAGCGGAATTCATATCTTGGTGGATCGATCAAGAGACGGGTTACCCGATTAAGGAGCGGAGCGGTTTAATTCGGTGGATGATCCAGCGCAATGATATGATTTATTGGGCCGATAAAAAAAGCGAACTCATAAAACGCTTAAATTTAAGAACATCTGAAGAACAAGCCGAACCGAAATCCGTTACATTTATCGCAAGCTCTATTCAAGATAATAAAATCCTGCTGTCGCAGGACCCCGGATATTTGGCCAACCTTAAAGCCATGCCGACCGTAGAGAAAGAACGGCTTTTATATGGTAACTGGAAGATCAAGCCCTCAGCGGGGCTTTTCTTTAAAAAGAATCAAATCGGATCAATCATCAACATTATTCCTTCCGATGTCACACGATGGGTGAGAGCATGGGATTTAGCCGCAACTTCAGAGGATGAGGGCGGTGATCCGGCATATACTTCCGGCGTGCTGATGGGAAAGCGAAAAAATGGCCGCTACATCATCGCGGATGTAGTCAATATCCGGCAAAATGCTGCCGATGTGCGTAATACCATAAAGCTGACCGCTCAGAAGGATAGATCGAAATTTACACGAGTAAAGATCAAACTTCCTCAGGACCCCGGACAAGCCGGAAAGGATCAGGCTCAGAGCTATATTATGTTTCTGTCCGGTTTTGATGTATCTGCCGCTCCCGAATCCGGCAGTAAGCAAGTCAGAGCGGAACCTATGGCCGCTCAGTGGCAAGCCGGTAATTTTGATCTTGTGGCCGGCGCATGGAACGAGGCCTACTTAAATCAACTTGAGAGCTTCCCAATATCAAAATTCAAAGACATGGTGGATGCAAGTAGCTCAGCATTTGCCTTCCTGGAATCCGAAAAACTATTTAATATAAATTCACTGATTACTTAGCATTATATAATGATTCTATAATTCCATTATGCTACTTTAAAAGAGGCGTATGTCGATATAAAAATGGCTTGCTTGACTTTAATACAAGAGATATATAATATATAACTAGACTATATTGTTGGGATGGTAAAAAAGGGGTAAAAGAAATGACTGCTTATAATATTTATTGCGACGAGAGCTGTCATCTTGAGCATGACGGTGCAAAAGCGATGGTTATGGGAGCGATAAGTTGTCCCCAAATAGACAAGGAAAGAGTTTATACAGAAATACGTGAAATTAAAAAGAAATACGGACTTTCAACTTGGGCAGAAATTAAATGGACAAGAGTGTCTGCCTCTAAATTACCATTTTATATTGAACTTATTAGATATTTTATAAACGAGCCATGTTTATCTTTTCGTGCTGTGGTTGTAAAAGACAAATCTAATTTAAATCACGGAAAGTATAATAATGGTAGTCATGAGATTTGGTATTTTAAAACATATTTTTATTTACTCGACGCCATGATAAGTTATAATGATACCTATAGGGTTTTTATTGATATTAAAGATACTTGTGGTGGTCCCAAAATTAAGAAACTTCATGAAGTTTTATGTAATAACATTTATGATTTTAAACAAGATGTCATAAAAGGAATTTACCAAATTAAATCAAATGAATCAGAGATTTTACAGCTCACTGATTTAATTATGGGAGCAATAAGTTTCTATCATAACGATCATTATGGAATTAAGGAATCGAGTAATGCTAAAATCGCTATACTGGATGAGCTTTTTAAAGATTATAAGTCGAGTATTATAAACGGAACCTCACGTGGAACAAAGAAAATGGATATTTTTCTTTGGAGATTGGAGAGGTAAAAATGTTTGATAGGTTATCAGCTCCATTGAACTTAACATGCGATTTTGATGAAAGTTTAATACTTGCCTTTGATTATTTTAACAAAACTTTTGATAACAGCAATAGAAGGCCGAATTTATTTGGAAAGGATATATTTATAGAAAAGCATGAGATTATAAGTGGTTGGCCAGCTGGATTCTGGCATATTGTGAGTATTGAGGACAACCATCATTTTAGAGTTTTACCCTGTTCAAATGATATTAACATTGATTTATGTAAAGAAAATTGCAATAAAAACGTCCATCAAATCAAAATTAAAAATGGCGTTGAGACAAGAAATATTTGCCTATTAAGAGCAAGCCGATTGCCTTGGATAATTGATATTATTAATTTAGCAAATCAAAAAGATCCTTTAATAAAAATTTGGCTAAAACCAGGTAATGGCCCGTCTAACGGGAAATTATATCTAAGGTATCAACACAACGGGGCGGATTATATTGTTATTTTTTCTGCCGAAAAAAGATTCTATAGATTAATTTCTGCTTTCCCTGTGTTTTATGTAAATGAAAAAGAAGCGTTTGCTAAGGATTATATTACATATGTATGGTCGTTTACCGGGTAAAATAAAGAAGACCACCGAATTACGATGGCCTTGGTCTCCTTCTACAACATGGTAGATGAGATGTTGGTTACATTATATCATATGCAAACTGAATGTCAAGTACTCAATGATTATTTCGACAAAAATAGAAATATTTTCAGAAATAAATGTTTAACCGTTCTTTACTACCTACTTACACAAACATGCGGGAAAAAGTTTCACCTTCGATTTCTATTATAAGCTGTGTATATCGGAATTATCGCCGGAGCGTTTTAGTTATATTTATTATGTACTTACGCTCTTCTTCTGAAAAATCAAAGAAATCAAATAACAGCTCATCAAATTCTTTTTCATCCGCTGCGAAATCCTCGCCCTTTTGCGCTTTTTCAATAATTTTATTGACAATCGGTATACTTATCTGCACCGCATCATTAGGGGCAAGGATTGGTTCCATAGCTTGTACACTTATAAGTAAGTCACCTGTCCCCGTCTTTGGGGAATCCCGCAATAAGAAATTACCAACTGCAGAGTTCAGATAAGCAGCAAGGAATTTCATATTGCTTCCGACCGCTATGCAGGTGCTATCAAGGCTAAAACAACCGCGATCATCATATGCAAATCTTAGTATGGAGCCAATACGCTTCCAAATAATTTTAGGCTTATGGAAATTTTCACAAAAACCAATTTCATCTTGTGTCTCATACCACCTATTGTTTGTTTTTTTGCGTGACTTATATTCTACATTATCAATAATGAATCTATTGCCGGATTGTTCTAATATTTTTTTATTACAGTTCTTCGGTATATCAGGATTCCATTCATCGAAAAGTAAATAATCCCGAATTGCAGGATAATCATCAATATTATAATTTTTTGAAGGGAATAACGCTATAATATACTGATCAGCAAATTCATAACTATACCTTTGAATATCTCTGCCACGTAAAATCGGGCATATGACTTCAATCGATTTTGGGTCGGAGGCAATTAATTCATCTCTTTTAGCTTTCGAAATAATGAATGCCTCATTGCAACCTGTTTTGATCCCAAAATTAAACTTAAGCTTCCATTCTTTTAATGGACTTCCGGCTGCCTTAATTTTTTCTTTAACACCGTATTCTAAAGGCGATAAAATTATCCAACTTGCATCCGTATTAAACGCTGTACTGTGTGCGTTCTTTTTAATATATAAACTTAAATTTTTTAATCCGATTTTATCTTCAACAATAACTGCATTCGTTGAAAAAGAATTTTTAGTTTTTGAAAGCAGCATGATGTTTGTATCCACGGTGGCGTTAAAAATCTGCTGCCCAGAAAAATCGATAATTTGAAGGGGATTTGTTCTTTCAAAGAAAAATTGACGCAGCGATTGTCCATATGCTGCCCTCATCCACTTATTTGAGGTTATATAGCATAGGATACCGTTTTGCTTTAACAAGCTGACACCTTTCTCATAAAAAAGTGTATAAATATCTCCCCTTGCTTCATAGGTTTTAAAGTTAAGGGATCTGTATAGCTTTGATATTTCTTTTGTATGTTCAAGATGAATATAAGGCGGGTTTGCAATCACAATGTCAAAACGGCTTTCTCCAAACATCCATTCGGGGTCAAACCAATCGGTGGCTTCATTCTCAAACGGCTTCCATCGTGATAATTTTTTATATTGTTCAGAGGATTGTCCTTTATAGACATCGATTGTTTTACTAAACATTGCATTTTGAATTTTAATAAATTCCTCTTTCAATTCCTTTCTCGTTTCGGGATCAGCATTAAAGTACTCATTTCGAATTCTTTTTAATTCATTAATATGATAATAATCCTCTAATCCTATTTGGCCTTTCACTTGTTCGCGTTCATCAAGAGAAGTTAAACTTAATAAGGAATTAGCTGAAATAAACTTAAAATCCAAGTTTGGCAACGGTTGGATGCCTCGGTTTTCGGAATGATCATCAACATCTTCTTCAATAATCAAAGATAGAAAGCAGCGGATTTTAGCGATCTCTGTTGCAATTGTTTGGATATCCACGCCAAAGATAGATTCACGAATAACACCGAGTTTTCTTAGATAATCAAAATTGCCGTTACGATATTTTTCCTCTATATCGTGTCTTAATTCGGTTGATGCAATTCCGCTTATTTGTTTTTTGAACCAAAATTCTGCATTTTCATCGACCTGCTGCAGAATATAAACAACTTTTTGAAGCAGGCCTATTGGAAATGCTCCCGACCCACAAGCGGGATCTAATATTTTTAATTCTGCCAATGTATCAACAATTATTCTTTTTTCGCCAGCAGTTAAGCTATATTGTTCATCATCTTCTTTTCCATAACTGATAACAGCACGAATTTTGTTCTCTTCAATGGGCGTTTTATTTTTGATAAATTCGAAAAGACTTTCATCAACCATATAGTCAACAATTTCTCTTGGGGTATAAAAACTTCCGGTTGCCTTTTTAGCACTTTCACCGGTTTCCGGGTTGATCTCAGCAAGCAAATTTTCAAAAATACGTCCGAGCATTTCAGGATCGATTGATAATTCTACATCATAAGATGTGTTTTCATCAACCGTGAAATTATACTGTTCCAGTAAATCAAACAGTAAAATAAACCAGTCATCCGGAATCGAAATTATACCAAAGGAACCGCTTTCTGTGGCTGAGGAATATTTATAATAATCACTTGTCTGCGCTTCAAATAAACCGCCATTTAGGTACGGTATTAGGTTATATGGTTTTGCTTGATGCTCGGTTCTCCGTTTTTTCCAACGCTTATTTAAAAGCTCAAAGAAAAGAGGTTCAAGAATGGTATGGTAGTAATCTTGGTAATTTTGAATCGCTTCAAGCGATAATATATTAGTTGGTATAAGCGGAATACCGAATCTACTTTTCTTTTCCTTAAGAAACCAACAAAAGATTATTCGACCTATTAAACGAACTGCAAATTCCTGATATTTAACCTTATTTTCATCTCGAGGCAAGCCATGAATACTAAGTATTCCGGGATAAGTTTTACCAAAGCGTTCTCCCCCTACCAATGCGGTGAAAAGAGTTGCAATCGATTCATAAAATTGCTTATTGACTATTTCAACTGAAAAACGCTGTGTAAGCGCTTCGAGGTTTTCAACGCGACCTTTCTCAACGAGATATTTATAAGGTGTATGTACCTTTGCTCCTTTACCGAGCAGATAAGAATAGCGACGCGGGTTACTTTCTATTTTTACTATTTTTCCGTCTTTTATTTTGAGCTTTGACGTAAGCAAAGAAAGCCTCCATTGTTCAGTTTCATAATGGAAAGCAATCAAAGCATTGCTTATGCCGTGGTTTCTCAGAATCCGAAATGCATTTTGGGTTATTGCAATTCTTTTGTTTCGATCACTTTCATTGCAAAAAATTTCAAGCACCGAAATGTTCATGGCCTTCGAAAAACCGAGTTGTGTCACATGCTTAAAAAGAGAACCTTCGGATAATTGAACCTCGCGCTCATCGTATTCGAATTCAGTAAGAAATTCGTTTTTAACAAATTTTATAAAATCTGTTCTGTTATATAAGCTATCAAGTTTCATTTCTTAAATCCTCCGTAAACATTATTATTTCTACCACTCTGTTAATTGCCTCGGCGCGTTCTTTGATGACTCCGATATAGTGGGATGGGAACTTTGTTAACAACTCGTCAACACTTTTTTTAAGGTTACTTTCATTTATTTCAAGTTGAGCGATAAACTTTAATTCACCATCCGAAAGATCATCAAAAGATTTTATAGCTTCATAGAGATCAAATAAATAATCGCGCTCGGGTGTGTAATTTTCTTTAAGAAAATCTATCACCTTTAAGGCATCTGCTCGTCTCCCTTCAATCTTCGGTACAGGATGGCGTTCCATAATTTTGTCCCTTAGAATTTCAAATCTCTTATCCAGTTTCGCATCACCTTCAAAAGATTTTTCAGCTTGTTCCGCTTCGAAATATTTAAGAACAATCTCCGGTGAAACTATCGCTGCTTTAGCATCCTTTTTATGAGCAATAGCAAAAAGTATGCCGTTTCCTCTTTTAGCAAAAGAAACTGCAACCTCTTTATTCGCATTTTTCCTAATGATTCGAGTCCTTTCGGGAATATCCATTATTTCACGAATTAAGCTGCTATTATATTTTACTGCATTATAAATGTTTCGGTATTTATTATCCCAAGAAGCTTCATTTGATTGTGAATCTGCTTCTGAATATTGTTTCTTAAAATAGCTATGTAAATCTTCATCGGGAGTTAAAGTCCTTGTATCATTGCCGATAATATTATTAATCAGGAGCATCTTTAAAGTTGATATACCTTTAATATTCGTGATTGAAGCACCAATATCTGTAGGGAAAAAATTCAGTATAAAGAGTTCTTCAAACATTTTTTTATTTATTCTGTTAATACGTCCTATACGCTGCACAACCCTTGTAGGATTATAAGGAATATCATAATTTATGACAACACCGGCACGATGCAGGTTAAAACCTTCAGATAATGCGTCTGATGCAACAATAATATCATAATCGTTTGCTTGTTTACTTAAGGGGATCGAAGCGTCAAAATTATCAGTAACTATTTGACGAGCAAAATTATTCGACGAGCCAGTATAGAGAAGAGTTCTGTAAAAACCATGTTTTTTTAAATTTTCTGCGACCCATTCAGCGGTATCAGTGAATGAGGAAAAAATCACTATTTTTCTTTTATTATTTTCTTCAAGCAGTTCAGAAATCTTTTTCTCAACACGAAGTTGTTTTGGATCAAATCCGATTTCACCATTTGTAAACCATGTATTATATATTTCTTCTAACAGAGCAATATCATGTTTAACGTCAATTAAGAATTTTTCATCAAACATATCTATAGGGATAGGCACTGCAATTTTTTTTATTTTCTGAATGTCTATATCTTGATCTTCGCTTTTTTCGATTTGATCGAGAAGCGACTCCAAGTCGAAATCATCGGGTCCGAGTAATTCACCTTTTTTCATAATTGGAATATAGCCTTTTTCCCACCAGGCTACTATATTTTTATTCGACTGAATAATTTTACTAAGTGTTGATTTAAAAGCATATTTTGAGCTTTCAAAACGCATAACCAGTAAACGCTTCATAAACTCAGCTAAGTTCCGCTGCGCTGTTTGAAGGTCTGTCTCGTCAAAGAATTTTTTATATTTATTAAGAAAACTCTCCCGGTCAAGTATATATGTAGCTGACATATAGCGTGCGCCTATAAGACCGTTATCCGGTTCGGTAAACTTAATTAGAGTATCAATATAGGCATCTTTGATTTCCCCGAGATCATACTCAACGAGCTCGGGACCAATTACTTTTGCAAAAGACATTTTTTGATTTCTCAGGTCATCAGCGTATTCTTTTATTTGCTGAAGGTCGATCCTTGAGCGCCGTATAATTATCGGTTCAATTAATAAACGTAATTCTTGACTAAGTTTTTGAAGTTCTTCTTTAATCGCATCAGTTAAATCTTTTTTCCCGAGTCTCTCAAGCTTTCGATATTGGCCTATTAATTCATGAAAGCGCAAACTTAAGTTGTCTACAGAATTAATAGTAGACCGACTTGGTGTTTGAAAAAGCTTTACCATTGCAAATAGATCCTGCGGCCGGTTATTATATGGCGTCGCAGTGAGTAAAATCACTTTATTTTCCGCATTTGACCTTGTTAACTGATGAAGAAATTGATAATCGTCTGTTAACTCATTTCTATATCGATGCGCTTCATCAATAATAAATAATGTAGGCCTATCATAATCCCAGTATAATCTATAAAGGTTTTCGATTTTCCCGCTGCTTTCAACGTCAGCTCCCTTACTACCAAAATCAAGAACATAATCTTTCCATTGCTGCATTAAATGCGGTGGTGTTATAATAATACATTTATCGATGCCTAAATTATGAGCTATGGTTGAAGCGATTATTGATTTCCCCAAGCCTACAACATCGGCAATAATAACGCCATTATGTTTATTAATACAGTTAATTCCGCTTCGGATTGCATCTAATTGATATCTCAAATTAGTAAATTTACCACCGGAAATTGTGTCAGGAGTCTTAAGATCTTCATGCTCATCTTGTGCATACAGTTCATGAAGAATACGAATAAAAATTTTATATGGTTCTGGTGTTGAGTGTATCCAAAGGCGCTTTTCAATTTTATTCAGAAATTCGTCATTACTTCCAGTTGTTTTAATGTCAATTGTATTAGAATCCTCCCATAATCTTTTAAACTTTTCTTCATATGATTCAAAATCTTGGTTGTTGCTAAATCTCTGATTTAATTCTCCCTGTCCTAATAGGCCTGAGTATGTAAAATTTGATGAACCCATAAATACAACGCCTTTGGCATCTCCATTTGCAGAAAATTCCGGTTTATTATATAGAATATAAACTTTCGCATGATTGGTTTCGGTGGTCATTTTTATTTCCAGAGTTCCATCTCTCAATTTGTTTTCAAATATTGTATACATTTCTTGGCTTTGTGTGCTGTCAAAAGAGGAGGAAAGCGCTGATTTATTGAAGAGCTTAATAAAGCTTTCAATATATTCATCTTTTTTTTGAGTACGACTCAACGAATCAAATCTTCTGTTTTTGAATGTTTCAAGTTCAGTTTCAGGATTAAATTGTATTGCAGCACTGAGTTCTTCAACGGCGTTAGGATCAATTGTTTTTCCAACTAAAATCCTTATTTTTTTATCTTTTAATTCTTTAGCGAGCATTGAAAACCCGGAAAAGTAAAAAAAGGCTGTTAAAATATCAATTCTATCAATCTGAGGCAATGTATTTTTTAGGGCTTGTTCAAGAGTTTGTTCCTTGTTATCAATCAGCTGCGCCATTTTTTACCTCCATTATGTTAGATAGGTGTGTGATAATTAGAAAAACATTCCTTTTTAAAGAGTATACCACGAAAAATAAAAAAGCACAATAATCGTGCAGGCCTTTCTTCCCTAGATTTTACATGTTTTTAGCTTTAGAAAGAAACGTTTAATAAAAATAAAATATTACATTTGATGTACCATATAAGACATATCATTATTTTACTTATTATAAAAAATATGCTATTATTAAAAATATTCAAAGAACGGGATAGAAGATAAATTTTAAAAAATTATGAAAGGTAAAACACTTAATGGAAAACACAATGAAATGTGGAGAATGCGGGAGTCTTCTTATTTTAACTGATGATCCGGATATTTTTATATGTGAACATTGTGGATCTAAATATGTAAATCATTCAGAGGGTTTATGCTTATTGTGTAAAGATATAATTGTTACTAAAGAAATGGCAGTACTTTGTGAAGAACCATTAGAGGGAGTAACTCCGTCAGATATTCGGCAAATGTTGAGTAGAGATAATACTGAAAAAATGCTTGCAACCATATTTGCAAGAGTATCAAATAAAGCCTGTTGGCTTGGTATGGACCTTGACGATTATGAAGAACCGGAATTGTCAGAAAAAACCGTAGAGAGTGATGAATGGTGGGATTTATGTTTTGAATTGCATGATAGAATCAACGTAATTTTAAAAGAAGAAAATAAAACGGGAAAAGCAAATCATATCCTCGAAGGAATAGGGTTGCAAGACATCGCTTTGCCTTTTATGGATCGTAACGGTTATAAAGATGGTGCCGGCTGGTGGATTAAAAAATAATCATTTAATGGGTTACCAGATAACAAACATGAATTTATAAAATCAGTGTTATTGTTAGGAGGATTTAGATGCAATTAATTTTAGATAGCAGTGATACAAAAGTGACATTTAGTGTAGATGGAATCGGTAATAACAATACGGATGATTATAATGATCTTGATTATTGGATGATTATAACCGCCAGTGTTAAAAGCCGGTTTTTCAATTATTTTCATAATGACGAGTCATTGGAGTATCAAGACCTTATTATGATTAGGGATAACTTTAGAAAACTTCTTTTTGACCAAATCGGTGAAAAAACTGAACTAAAATTTATAGAACCTGATTTTGAATTTGTATTATATCCTGAAAAAAATCTATCATCGACATATGGTACTGAAGATGACATATCCGTTGATTTAATAATAAATCTTACTGACACTGATCTTGCTTATAACGGGGATCGTTATATATACCCTTTATCAAAACAAGATATTAAAGCATGGTGTGAATATCTTGATGAAGTGATAGTAACATTTAACGCCAAAATCATATAGATTATGCCGTATAGATTTTGAGATTCTTGATATTTAATATTAATCATC
>JAUZPX010000030.1 GCA_030705695.1 Bacillota bacterium | reverse complement strand
TCCAAACAGCACAATTACAATGACAGCAGCTGAAATAATCCCGACCGCAATCCTGCCTGATGGCAATTTTTGCGGTGCCTTTTGTTCTTCTTCATATCCGTATTCATCCTGATAATTTCTGTTTTTGGGTTTATGAGGATTTTGAATCGTACTTGTATCTGTCATGCCTAACGGATCATTTGATTTTCTGTTCGTATCGGAAGCAAAATATTTATATTCAAAACGAATGCTCGGATTGTTTTTGAATTTTTCTATATCGTTCAGCATGTCCCCAGCGGACTGATAACGCTTAGCAGGATTTTTCTGCATAGCTTTAATGGTAATTTCTTCAAGACCGTCAGGAATAGACGGATTAATCTCTTGCGGACGTTTAGCCTCAGATTGCAGCTGCATAATAGCAACGGAAACCGCATTATCTGCCTCAAACGGCAGCTTCCCTGTAAGCAATTCGTAAAGCATTACGCCAACGGCATAGATATCTGCCTTACCGTCGGTCACTTCTCCCCTTGCTTGTTCGGGGGCAATATAATGAACAGAGCCAATTGCTTTCTCTGTCATTGTTCTTGTTTCAGTATTTGAAAAGCGAGCAATGCCGAAGTCTGTAACTTTTATAGTGCCATCCTCAAGAAGCATAATGTTTTGAGGTTTAATATCACGGTGAATAATACCGTTTTCATGGGCGTGTTCCAATGCTTTTAATATCTGAGTAACAAAGTGCACGGCCTCACGCCAATTAATTGCACCTTGCATTTCAATATATTCTTTTAAAGTAATACCGTCAATGTATTCAACAACTATATATTGAATCACATCGCCAAAGCTGACATCATAAACCTGTACAATGTTCGGATGGGACAGCAAAGCAATCGCCTTTGATTCATTTTTGAACCGGCGAATAAATTCATCGTTATTTAAGAATTCATCTTTCAGAATTTTAATGGCAACTGTACGCTCGTCAATTGTATCGAAAGCACGATATACGTTTGCCATACCGCCTGCTCCGATTAATTCCTGTATTTCGTAACGGCCGTCAAGCTTTTTTCCTGAGTATTTATCCACTATTTTGTCTCCTTTTAATAAATAACTACCACAGTAATATTGTCGTTCCCGCCCATTTCTTTTGCTGTATTTATAAGTATTTCAGTTAGCTCGTTTCCTCTGTGTTCGTGGGTTATTTGAATCAGCTGTGTAGTATCAAGATAATTTGAAAGGCCATCTGAACAAAGCAATACCACATCGCCGTAATTAAACTCTGTCATAATATAATCTACCCGAAGCTCTGGATTAACACCAAGTGCCCTGGTAATATAATTCTTACTGGGATGTACTCTGGCTTCTTCTTCAGTGATTTCGCCACGATTAACCATTTCCTGTACAACTGAATGATCAGTCGTTATTTGAATGATTTTCCCGCCTCGGATTGAATAAGTACGGCTGTCTCCGACATGCACAACATGAATTTTATTATCCTTAACTAATACAAATTCAACTGTTGTACCCATACCCTCTAAATTCGGGTCGCTTTTTGAAAGTTCATACACTTTTTTATTTGCACCCAAAACGATTTTTGACATCATTTCAGAAATTTCAGCCAATTTCATTTTGGAATGATATTCTTTTTGCATTGCTTCAGCAATATACTCTACGGCTGCAGAACTAGCTACATTACCGCCGTTTGCACCGCCCATGCCGTCACAAACAATCGCCCATGCCGAACTTTTGGACAAAACTTTGAAGCGGCAGTCATCCTGATTAGTCTGCCTGACAAGTCCAATATCACTTTTGCTGAAAACTTCCAAGTTAAATCCTCCTTTTCGGTATTTTTGTTATCGGTTTTAAAGGTTTTGCTGCCTAAGCTGACCGCAGGAAGCGTTAATATCGCTTCCAAGAGTTCGCCGCACGGTAGCTGTAATCCCTTTTTTTGAAAGTATTTGTATAAACGAATTAAGCCGATCTGTTTTCGGCTTTTTATAATGTGTTCCGTCAACTGCATTTACAGGAATAAGATTTACATGGCAAATCATCCCACGAAGTTTGTTTGCAAGTTCAAGTGCACAGGCATCAGAATCATTTACACCGTCAATCATGGCGTACTCAAACGAAACTCTCCGCCCTGTTTCTTTAATATAATATCGGCAAGCTTTCAAAAGCTCGTCAATAGGATATTTTTTGTTTACAGGCATTGTCATGTTCCTTATCTCATCGTTTGGCGCATGAAGCGAAACAGAAAGCGTAAGCCCGAGTTTTTCTTCAGCCAAATCATAAATACGGTCAACAAGTCCGCAAGTGGAGAGAGAAATATGCCGCATGCCGATATTCAGTGAATCTTCACTGCTGACAATCTTAAGAAATCTCATTACATTATCGTAATTATCAAGAGGTTCGCCCATTCCCATTAAAACAATATTGGAAATTCGTATGTTCAAGTCTTTGTTTGCACATTCAATCTGAGAAATCATTTCGCTTGCTGTTAGATTGCGAATAAATCCGCCTTTTCCCGTTGCACAGAAAGTACATCCCATTTTACACCCAACTTGGGTAGAGATACAGATAGTATGCCCATGTTTATATTCCATTACAACGGCTTCAACCGTTTCACGGTCGAAAAAGGAAAATAAATACTTAATTGTATTATCATACATTGAAACGAGCTTTTTTTCAATAGTTATAGGAGAAAGAATGCAAAATTTTGACAATTTTTCCTTTATATCTTTCGGCAGATTTTTCATTTCTTCAAAGCTAACTGCACCTTTTTGAAGCCACTCTGAGATCTGCTTTGCACGATATGCAGGATAATCCCAAGATAAAATCAATTTTTCAATCTCATCCCGAGTCATACTTTTGAGATCCGTCAAAGTATCACCTCAAATTTTCGTAAATGCGCTTATAAAAAAGCCATCTGTACCATGAACATGTGGAAATAGAGTTAGCTGATTTTCAGGTTCGTTAAGAACGCTTTTGAATTTTTCGGGAAGATTTAAAGGTTGCGCAGCAAAATCGGAATGTTCCGCCAAAAAGCGATTTGCAACTTCCCCGTTTTCTCTCGGGTTCCATGTACATGTTGAATAAACCATTATACCGCCCTGTTTTAAAAAGCGTGCGCTATTACATAGAATTTCGTACTGTATGTTTGGTAAAGATCTAAGTCCGAAATCGGGTTTATATCGAATTTCAGGTTTTCGTCTGATGACCCCCAGCCCACTGCATGGTACATCGCAAAGAATGCGGTCTGCCATTGGCAACTGATCTTGGCTTATCTGCGCATTTCTTTTTTTTGTCTTAATTATTTTTATTCCAAGCCTGTAAGATTCATCACTAATTAAATTAAGCTTATTTTGATATAAATCGAAGCTGTATATCTCGCCTTGATTGCTCATAAGCTCAGCAATAGTAAAACTTTTTCCTCCAGGTGCCGCACAAACATCAAGAACCGTCATTCCCGCTTTTGGATTCAATGCATGAGCGCAAAGTTGCGAAGCACCGTCTTGAATATGAAATTCTCCTTTTTGAAAGGTTTCAAGACTTTCAATCGAACCAGTGTTTTTCAAATTCAAAGCGTCGGGAATACCATCGCACTTTTCAGCCATAACAAAAATATTGTTTAGGTCATAAATAAGTTGTTCGCTTGTTGTTTTTAGAGTGTTTACTCTGGCGGTAAGATTCGGCCTGTCGGAAAAGCTCTCTAATATGTTTATTGTCATTTCTTCTCCGAAATGATTAAGGGAAAGTTTTATTAGATCCTGCGGACATGAATATTTAATAGAAAGATAAAACGGATAATTGTTTTTTCGTGGCAATGTATATGCATTATTTGTTCGTGCTATGCTACGTAAAACACCGTTAATAAACCCCGTTGCGTTGAAAAGCTTTTGAGATTTTGCAATATTAACGCATTCATTTACTGCTGCCGAAACAGGAATTTTATCCATAAAAATAATTTGAAACACGCCAAGCCGCAGAATTGTAAAAACTTCCGTAGAAATTTTGTGCTTCGGCAGTTTGATAAATTTTGAAAGAATATAATCAATTGTAAGTTTGCGTTCAAGAACACCGTACACAAGAGCAGTTGCAAAGGCAACATCAAGCGGACTTAGGTTGTCCTCTTTGACTGCATTATTAAGCGAAAGACTACTGTAGCCTTGTTCTTCTTCAATTTTTAATAGTACTTTATATGCTGTAAAGCGTGCATTGGATTCCATTATTTCACCAATTTCAGTTTCTTCTGTTCGTTAAAGCAAGTAAACGCAATAATGTCATAATAGCCGCAAATGTTGCAGCAACATATGTCATTGCTGCGGCAGTCAGCATGGTTTTTGCTCCGGCTGATTCTTGGTCGCTAAGCAAATCGGTTTGACGTATCGTCTTAAGTGCCCTGGCACTCGCATTAAACTCCACAGGAAGTGTAACGATTGTAAACAGTACGGCAAGCGAATATAAAACAATGCCTATATCTATAATTACAGGGAAACTTGCCATAAACATGCCTACGATAATAAAAACCCAAGAGAGATGCGAGCTGAAATTCACTACTGGAACAAGAGCAGTTCTTATTCTGTTCGGTGCATAATTTTCCGCATGCTGCACGGCATGACCTGCTTCATGAGCAGCAATACTAACAGAGGCAATCGAAATTCCGTTATAAACATTTGAAGACAATCGAATAGTATTTGACTCAGGGTCATAATTATCGGAAAGATTACCTTCTATCGGCACAATTTTCACGCCTGTGACACCATGATACGCCAGCACACGCTCGGCAGCCATAGCTCCCGTAATACGACGTGAATTGCTGATTTGCGAATACTTTGAAAAAGCAGATTTTACCCATACCTGCGCCAAGAGCGTAACAATTATCGCCGGAACGATATAGATAAAATATGTGTTATCAAATAAATAATAAAACATTCCCATAAGAATCCTCCTTCAGGATTTTGTTAAGACAAACATCAATTAAATTTCTCGCCGATTTTTATCGGATGGCCACGTAGAAACTCATCCGATTTCATACGTTTTTTCCCATCAAGTTGAAGCTCTGAAATCTCA
The DNA here is from genome assembly GCA_030705695.1 of Bacillota bacterium. Taxonomy (GTDB): domain Bacteria; phylum Bacillota; class Clostridia; order Oscillospirales; family Acutalibacteraceae; genus JAUZPX01. The sequence goes on along the minus strand of JAUZPX010000030.1, from coordinate 14,567 downwards.
ACGGCTCCCGTCTTGCAGGCAATTGTAAGCGGCGAAAGCAAAATAACTTCACCAGGATTGCCGCTTTTTTTTACGCACTTGCTTTTATGAATCTTTACGTTTTTTTCGTGAAGTACAGCAGTTGCGGTAGGCCATGGTGAAAGCCCTCTTATTTTATTATGGACCTGTAAAGCGTCCTCATTAAAATCAATTTTACAAAGGTTTTTATCAAGCATGGCAGCATAACAGGATTCATCGTCATTCTGCTTTTCTCTTGTGATTGTTCCGTTTTGCAAGCCATCGAGTGTTTTTACAATAAGTTTAGCACCCATCACGGCAAGGCGATTATGAAGTTCGCCAGCAGTTTCGTTTTCGCCGATATTTGTTTCGCTTTTTAAAAGCATATCGCCTGTATCAAGGCCAACATCCATAAACATGGTTGTAATCCCGGTTTTTGCTTCTCCGTTTAAAATTGCCCATTGAATTGGTGCTGCTCCACGATATTTCGGCAGAAGCGAGCCGTGAACATTTACACATCCGAATTTAGGAAGATCTAAAATATTCTTAGGCAAAATCTTACCGTAAGCCACAACAACGATAACATCGGGGTTTAGCTTTTTAAGAATTTCAAAAGCCTTGTCATTTTTAAGTGTTTTTGGCTGATACACTTCAATGTTATGCTCCTGCGCACAAACTTTTACAGGAGGCGGCGTCAGCGTATAGCCTCTGCCCTTTGGTTTGTCGGGCTGTGTAAATACCGCCTGCACATTGTGTCCTGCCTCAATAAGGCTTTCAAGAGAATTTACCGCAAAATCAGGTGTACCCATAAATACGATGTTAATCTCAATCACCTTCGATTTCTTCAGGTTTCAGCATTCTAAGCACTACTTTTTTAAAAATAATACCGTCAAGATGGTCGATTTCATGACAAAATGCACGGGCTAAAAGTGCCTCTCCTTCGGCGGTAAACGTTTGACCTGCCCTGTTTTGAGCACGTACCTTTACATACATCGGACGCTTTGTAATGCCATATTCACCCGGGCACGACAAACAGCCTTCAACTTCCTCTTGCACACCTGATGTTTTAATGATTTCAGGATTGACAAGTTCTAACTTTTGCTCACCTGTATCAATAACAACAACACGTCTTAGTATGCCAACTTGAGAAGCTGCTAAACCAGCACCGTTTGCATATGCCAGAGTGTCAAACATATCGTCTATGAGAACGGCCAATCTTTTATCAAATACTTCAACTTTCCTGCACACTTTTGTAAGAATTGGGTCGCCCTCTTTTATTATGTTACGTATTGCCATTTCTAATTACCCCTGTTTATATTATTAGCCGATTACAGAATGTTAACAGGATTGATATCAATAAATGTTTGGATTTCGGAAAATTCTTTTTCTTTTCCGAAACTTCTGAGCAGATTTGATATCATCTCACGAAAACGTCTGCTATTCTTAAATTTCAAAATAATTTTATATCTATACTTTTTGCTTATCTTCTTTACCGATGCACTTGTCGCACCTAAAATTCTAAGCGGAATATCGCAATACTCTTCTTTAGCAGTTTTGCAAAGATTTTCTTGAAATTTCATTGCAGCCTGAAAGGTTTTCGAGTCATTTTCGCCAACGAAACCAATCTGCGCAATATCTGCAAAAGGCGGATAAAGCATTTGCCTGCGCAAATTTATTTCGCCATCGTAAAATTCATCGTAATCCTGCCTTGAAGCAAGCGAAATTATATTGTTTTCGGGCGTAAAGCTTTGAATTACCGCAGTACCGGCATGTTCGCCACGTCCGCTTCTGCCTACAACCTGTGTAAGCAGAGAAAATGCACGCTCAAAGCTTCTGAAATCGTCACTGTACATAATCTGGTCTGCACTTAAAACTCCAACAAGCGTTACATTTGGGAAATCAAGACCTTTTGCAACCATTTGTGTACCAACCATAATATTGTACTCGCCTTTTGAAAACATGCTTAACTTTTTCTCATAAGAAGTTTTCGACATTGTTGCATCAGCGTCAAGACGTAAGATTTTTGCGTTTGGGAACAGTTCCCCTAAATCAGTTTCAACCCGCTGTGTGCCAAAGCCCGAAAATCTCAGCCCTTCTGCATGGCACGACGGGCATTCATTTGTATATTTTACGGAATATCCGCAGTAATGACACACAAGGCGATTGTTTGCAGAATGATATGTCATAGATATTGAACAATTAGGACAGCTTAAAACTTCTTTGCATTTTCTGCAAGATACAAAAGTATTATGCCCACGTCGGTTGAGAAGTAAAATCGATTGCCTTCCGCTTTCAATATTATGTTCAAGCAATGTAAGCAATAAAGAGCTGAAGCCCGAAACATTACCTTGCTCGACTTCAATATTCATATCGGCAACCGCAACTGTTGGCAACTGTGCTTTACCGTAGCGGTTTTGTATACGATTCAAGCCGTATACTCCGTTATTTGCGTTGTAAAAACTTTCTATGCTCGGCGTTGCCGAAGAAAGCACCAATAGACAATTATTATAATGAGCACGCAGTTTTGCAATATCTCTGGCATGAAAGCGAGGGGTCATTTCAGATTTGTATGTATACTCCTGCTCCTCATCCATTATGATAAGCCCTAAATTTGAAAACGGAGCAAACACAGCTGATCTTGTCCCAATTGCAATTTTAGCAATGCCGTTTTTAACACGCTTCCATTCGTCAAGGCGTTCTCCCATTGAAAGTCCGCTGTGAAAAACCGCAATATCACTGCCAAAGCGGCTTTTGAACAAGCCTATCATCTGAGGTGTAAGAGAAATTTCCGGCACCATCACAATAATGCCTTTATTCTCACGGTATGCGGTGTCAATAAGGCGCATAAACACAGAAGTTTTCCCGCTTCCTGTAACACCGTATAAAAGTGAAACATGGCTTTTACCGCTTTTGTATTTTTCAAAAAGATCGTCAAAGGCTTTTTGCTGTTCTTCTGACAGCTTGATTTCATCGTCATTCTTTGCGACCTCTGAGGAAACAGGAATACGAAACACTTCTTCTTCAAAAAACTCTGCAATTCTCTTTTTAACAAGAGAATTTATAACAGAAACGGTCAATCCCGTGAAATAACAAATTTCTTTTACCGAAACTTCCCCGACTGATTGTAAAAGTTCATAGACTTCCTGCTGCTTTTTTGAAAGTTTTTCCGTGTTTTCTTCAGTTCCTGTAAGGCGAACCATCTTAACTGTTTTGTCTCCGATAAAACGGTTAGCATCATATGAAGTCTGCAAAAATCCCTTTTTCACGAGATTTTCAGGAATTTTACATGACGAATCATAACCTAAAGTTTTAAAAATCTTTTCTTCGGAAATTCCGTCCTTTGATTTTTGTACAAGCATAAAAACTTGCTGTTCCACTGCACTAAGTTCATCAAAGCGTTCCTGCGCATTAGGAATTACGGAATAACCCAGCGTTAACCTGTAATAAATTCCTGTCGGCAGCATTGCTTTAATAGCATCATGTATCGTGCAAAAATACCGCTCGCTTATAAACAAAGCAAGCTTAACCATTTCATCCGATAAAAGCGGTTCTTCGTCTAAAACAGACGAAATGCTTTTCAGCTTTTGCGCTTCACCACAAAAATCAGTAACATCCATAATCATTCCCTGACGGTTCTTGTTGCCGCTTCCGAAAGGAACAAGCACTCGGCATCCTTTCTTAGCAGCATCACAAAGCTCTTTGGGAATGATATAGTCAAAGATTTTGTCAAAATGATACGCAGTGTTATAAACCGCAATTTTTGCAACACGGATTTTAGGGGGGTCATTCATCTTCGTCTGGCTCAAGTATAGCGTATTTATGATCTTTAAATTCTTCGGTAGCAATGATAACCGGCTTTTCATCATGAACGTATCCGTCATCAAAATCGGCAGCAATCTCTCTTGCACGTTTAGCAACAGCAATTACTAAAGAATATTTGCTCACTTTTCCGTTTATCATGTCGTCAACTGATGGTCTATGCATTAACAAGCACATCCTTTATAAAAATTTTATTTCTTTTTGCCCGCAATTTTTCAGATTGAATTATACCTAAGATACGATTCACACATTCGGGAACCTTATCGTTTACCACAACATAATCGAAATTAACAGCTTCTTTGATTTCGCTTAACGCAGCATTCATGCGTTTTTCAACGGTTGCCTTATCTTCGGTTCCTCTGCCTTCCAAACGCTTGCAAAGTTCTTTATGTGATGGCGGCATTATAAAAATGCTTACACAGTCTTTAAAACTTTTCCGCACCTGACGGGCGCCTTGTACCTCAATTTCAAGAATTACATCTTTTCCGTCGTTTAACATATCAAATACAGGAGTCCTCGGAGTACCGTAATAATTACCGCAATATTCGGCGTATTCCAAAACTCCTTCGTCATCAATTAATTTTTCAAACTCTTTTTTTGACATAAAGTAGTATTCGCAGCCGTCTTTTTCGCCTGTACGAGGTGTTCGTGTTGTAGCAGATACAGACAGCTTAATATTCTTGTCAATTTTCAAAAGCTCACTTAAAACCGTACCTTTTCCTACACCTGACGGTCCAGTAAGCACAATTAACAGTCCGTTACTCATCTTCTGTTTCCTCCGAATCTGACCGACTTCCGATTTTTTCGGGAGTAAGCGCAGAAAGAATGACATGGTCGCTATCGGCAATAATTACGGCCTTTGTTTTTCGACCGTAACTAGCGTCTATTAATATACTCTTCTCTTTCGCTTCAGCAATAATACGCTTTATAGGTGCCGAGTCTGGGCTTACTACAGCCACAATGCGCTCGAGCGATACCATATTGCCAAATCCGATATGAATAAGCTTCATAAGAATCCTTTCTGCATTCAGAATAAATAATCTCTAATTCACTTACTCTATATTCTGAATTTGCTCACGTATTTTTTCAATTTCTGCTTTGATATCAACTACCTTATGAGCAAGCTCTGCATCCTGAACTTTAGATCCAATAGTATTGGCTTCACGGTTCATTTCCTGAACGATAAAATCAAGCTTACGGCCAACCGAACCGCTTGAATTCAAGAAAGACTGCATCTGTGCAAAATGACTGCGGAGGCGGACTGTTTCTTCATCTACGGCAATTTTATCAGCAAACAAGGCAGCTTCTGTCAAAATCCGCTGCTGGTCAATGCTTGTTGTGCTTAATAGCTCATTCATACGCTCTGTAAGACGTTCACGATAGAGTTTAACTGTTTCGGGAGAACGTTTCTCAATCTCTCCAACAATATTTAAAATGTTATTAGCTCTGTTTTCAATGTCTTCTTTTAATTTTGCACCCTCTGCACGGCGCATTGCAGCAAAGCTGTTAAGCGCAATATCAACTGCATTTTGGACATCGCTCCAAACCTCTTCTTCATCTTCGGGCGTACGTAGAACAGTAAAAATATCATTTATTCTTGCAAGAGTGGCAACGGAGAGATCATCTTTCAATCCGTATGTATCAACAAGCTCACGCATTGCATTTACATATCCGCCTGCAATGCTGTGGTTAAGAGAAACATTTGCGGCTTTTTCATCGCTTGCAGTCACAGAAACATAAACGTCGATTTTACCTCTTGAAATATTCTTTTGTAAATACGATTTTATTTTTTCTTCCAAAAATCCGTATGCCCTGCTGCATTTGCATGAAAATTCAAAAAAACGATGATTCACCGATTTTATTTCAACAATAATTTGCCTGCCGTGAGTAATATCCTCGCAGCGGCCATAGCCTGTCATGCTGTTAATCATTAACTTTTCCTCTATTCTAGTTATTCTTATTTTATAGTTAATTAACTATATGATTTTTTTAAATCGAAAAAGCAATTATCATTGATTTTTACTGAATCGGCTTAAATAAACATTTGGAGTAATTATATCATTTTTATAAGTAAAAATCAACCAATTGGTAACAAAACTGTAACCATTTGGTTGATTGAATTTTAAGCTTTTTAATTAATTAAATATCATTTTTGATATGTTCCAATGCACCTTTTTCTATTCTCGATACTTGGGCTTGACTTATACCTATTTCATTTGCCACTTCCATTTGAGTTTTTCCCTGAAAAAACCGAAGATTTAAAATCTTTTTCTCACGGTCCGATAAACTTGCTATTGATTCTTTCAGCGCAATCTCTTCGAGCCAATTTTTATCGTCGTTTTTATCGCCAACCTGATCCATTACGTATATCGTGTCGCTGCCGTCTGAAAATACAGGTTCATAAAGCGAAACAGGCTCTACAATTGCTTCAAGTGCCAAAACAACATCCTCCTTCGGAAGATCAAGCTCTTTTGCAATTTCCTCAATAGTTGGCTCACGGTTGTTTTTTGATGTCATCTGTTCCTTAACCTGCATTGCTTTGTAGGCAGTATCACGCATTGAGCGGCTAACACGAATAGAGTTATTGTCACGGAGATAACGCCTTATTTCTCCGACAATCATCGGTACGCCGTAAGTAGAAAAGCGAACCATCAAATTCGAGTCGAAATTGTCGATAGCTTTTATAAGACCGATGCAACCTACCTGAAACAGATCATCAAGATTTTCACCTCGATTAGTAAAACGTTGAATAACGCTAAGCACCAAACGAAGATTTCCGTTTACCATCTCGTCACGAGCTCTGGCAGCTTCCTTAGGGGTTCCGTTTTTTATAATCTTTAAAAGCTCACGTTTTTCCGATTCTTTAAGGACTTTGATTTTTGAGGTATTTACCCCGCAGATTTCAACTTTATTGTACTGCATAAAAATCCCCCATTTCGGTATTCAGATAAAATCAGTATTACCGAAAAGGGGGATAATCATACACGGAATTAAATATTAAAACCGTATTTTATATTCTTTTTTATTCAATGTCGTTTTCATCAGTTGTGTTTTTATCGTCAAAAACAGGATATGGTGAATTTGATGATACGGCTCGCAGCTTTTTCTGAATCTGGCGGGTACGTACACCGACAAGCTTATCAAGTTCACTGTTTGCTTGATCTAAACGTTGCTGTGTTACAGTAAGCACTTTTTCAAAATTATCGAATTCCGTCTTAACAGCGCCCAATATATTCCAAACCTCGGTGCTTCGCTGCTGCACGGCAAGCGTTTTAAAGCCCATTTGCAAGCTATTAAGCAACGCCGCCATTGTGCTTGGACCAGCAATATTCACTTTATAATCACGCTGCAAAATCTCAACAAGTCCCATATTCACAATTTCAGAGTACAAGCCTTCAAAAGGCAAAAACATTATTGCAAAATCTGTGGTATTCGGCGGATCAATATATTTATCACGAATGTCCTTAGCTTCTGTTTTAATTACCGCAATAAGTTTTTTAACGGCTAATTCAATTTCATCTTTATTTCCGCTTTCATAAGCATCACGAAATGCGGCATATGTATCTCCGGGGAATTTTGAATCAATCGGCAAATAAATAAAGGAATTATCGTCATTAGGCAATTTTACTGCAAATTCAACTACATTTTTCGAACCTCTTTTTGTAGCAACATTCGTCGCATACTGTTCAGGCGAAAGAATTTCCGTTAAAATCGCTCCAAGCTGGAACTCGCCTACTACACCACGAGCTTTAACGTTTGACAATACTTTCTTAAGATCTCCCACTCCAACCGCAAGATTCTGCATCTCGCCTAGTCCTTTATAAACCTGCTCCAAACGTTCATTTACAAGACTGAAGCTTTGCGTCATCTTCTCTTGAAGCGTTTTTTGTAGTTTTTCGTCTACAACATTTTTAATGTCGTCAAGCTTCTTATTGTTGTCTTCCTGCAAATATTTTAAGCGTTGTTCAACTGATTCCCTAATCTGATTAAGCTTTTGCTCGCTCGTAAGAGAAAAAGTCTTAAATCTTTCTTCCATTTGTTTAAAGGCATCCATCGTTTGATTTTGAGAAAGCTCATGTTTATCCATCAAATGACGGTCAAGAGTACGGACACTGTCCATCAAAGATTCCGTAAACGCTTTTTGATTATTTTGCAGCACATCGCCAACAGAACGCATTGCTGTCTGTGTAGTTATTGTAAGTTCCTGGCGAAGTAAACTTTGCTGATTTTCATTAATACGTCTAAAATTCTCAAATTCTTCGGTTAAATCAACATTTGAGGACTTTTTAAGTATAAGTAAAGCAATGACAACCACGTTTAATAACAAAGAAAAAATCAATAAAATCAACTCAATTGTAAATTGCATATACATATTACCTCCTCAATTGATCATGCCCAATGATATCACGATTTTGAAAAAAAGTCCATATTCTTGCATTATAGACATAAAAAATTCTCATAAACATAAAATGTATGGAATAGGGAGTGATTGTCGTGGATGACATGTTTCAAAAAACAGTAGGGTCGTATCCTGAAATAAAAATAGATAAACCACGAAAACTTTTCGGTAGTATGATGCTTGATAACATGGGCGGTAAAAATTCCGAAATGACCGCTGTATCTACATATTTTTATAACAGAATAGTAACCTATGAACGTGCAGAAATATCTAATGTTTTTCATAGAATCGGCTTGGAGGAAATGAAACATCTTGAAATTTTTGCCCGTATGGCAATGCTTCACGGCGAAAACCCACGCTTAATTGGGAAAGCACGAAATAACCATATGAAATTCTGGAGCGCTTCATATTGCCCGTATACGCTTGATTTCAAAACACTTATTCAGCGGGCTATTGACGGTGAGAAAAAAGCAGCTTGCAAATATGAGGAACAAATCAAAAAAATAGATGACGTAAGTACCGTGGAAGTATTAAAACGAATTATCATCGATGAATACAGACATATTGAGGTTTTTCAGATTTTGCTCGACAAAAACTTTCCTCATCGTTAAATTTTTTCAACCAAATACAGTTTTAAAATATTATTTTTATTTTTAAAAAAGAAGTACCAAAGAATTTGGTACTTCTTTTCTTGTTGATTATTTTATTAAAGTGTTTCGGCAAATTCTTTGCCAAGTTCTTTTGCCTTTTCCAAATCTTCATCGGTCGGCACGAAATTCACTTTAAATCATTCACCAAACACATTAATTTTAACACCTTGCAAACGGGTCATGATATTCGGCACTGCCTCCCCGCTCCAGCCATATGAGCCGAAAACAAGTGCAGGTTTCTTTTTGCTGTTAATAGCATCAATATGCGATAACGCCTGCCAAATCGGTGCAACGGCATCAGCATTAATTGTTGGAGAGCCAACGACGATAGCATCTGCAAAGTTTATTTTTTGCTGAATCGTCTGCATATCAATTTCGTTAACGTCAAGCAGTTCTACTTCTGAGTCTGAGATTACTTCTGAAATGCCGATTGCAATTTCATTTGCAATCAGCTTTGTATTACCGTATGCCGAGGCGAAAACAACAGCTATTTTCTTCTGCAATTTTTCGGAAGGTCTGCTCCACTCGGCGTATTTCTCGATAACTTCCGGCAAAAGGCATTCTTTTGTAAGAACAGGCCCGTGGCTTGTGCAGGCAATTTCAACATCAAGATTACTAATCTTCTCAAGCCCTGCAACAACATAAGGATTAAACGGAGAAAATATCGCATCGTAATACTCTTTTAAAGAAATAAGATATTTAGTTTTATATACAATATTAGTGTCAAAAACATAAGGCTCACAAAAGTGTGCACCAAGAAAATCGCAAGAAAACAGTGTTTTATCAGCTTCACAGTAAGTAAACATTGAATCAGGCCAATGCAAAAAAGGAGCGTTAATAAAACGAAGAGATTTATTTCCAAGGTCCAATGAATCGCCGTCTTTTGCAATCATTAATGGTAGATTCTGAACATTTGTAATATTCTTAAGATAAATCGATCCAGCTCGGCTTACAACAATAGTTGCATTCTTGCAAATTTCCGTCAGTTTTTGAAGAACACCCGAATGGTCAGGCTCGCAATGATTTAATATAATATAATCAATTTTTTCAGGATCGCAAACTGATTTAATATTATTAAGATATTGCTCAAAAAAAGTAAGATGGCATGTCTCGATAAGAGCTGTCTTTTCGCTTCCTTTTACGATATAAGAATTGTAAGACGTACCGTAATCCGTTTTCATTACCACATCAAAAATTCTAAGCTGAGGATTAAGCACACCCACAGAATAAATATCCGACTTAATTATATTTGCCGACATTAAATTTCCTCCTAATTAACAACCTCAAAACAAGTACGCATCGAGAGATTTCTCCCGATGCATACTTTTTTCTTTTTAAAAATTATTCTTCTTCAAACATGTCCTTGCCTGCGCCGCAAATAGGGCAGCTGTAATCTTCAGGAACGTCCTCCCATTTTGTGCCCGGAGCAATTCCGTTATCGGGATCTCCTGCAGCTTCATCATAAACATATCCGCAAATGGTGCATACATATCTTTTCATACTGTAAACCATACCTTTCTATAAAAGTTTAAAATATTATAACATTGTAAAATAGAAAAATCTATAAGATTTTCAAATTTTTGGTTCAACTGCAACTGCACATACCATGCTTTACCCTGTCTTGTTCTTCGGCTCTCTTTGCATTGTTCCATCTGTCGGTAGTTCCAACAAGATATCCAGTAATTCTTCTTATTCTTTCAAAAGGAATCTCATTAAAACAATATTTCACATCAACAAAATCGCCGTCAACTGTGATTTCAATTGCAGGAATTTCCTTGTTGGGATTATTTTGCTTCGCATGTGTAATATATGTGTTAATTTCTTTCTGGCTTAATTTTCCACCGATAACATTAACATCCATACTTTTCCCTCCCGATTAAATTTCAAAAATGTTCTTTACATCTTTGTAAATTTATTATAACATATAAACAGATAAATGCTGTTGCAATTGCAACAAGGGAGAAAAATTATGGAAAATATTAATTTATTAAACATTCCTCTGTTTGAAGGTGTTTCAAAAGAAGATTACGAAAAAATGTATTTTTGCTTCAGCGCATATAATAAAAGCTTTGACATTCACGATATCATATGCAACTACGGTGAAAGCAACAATTTGGTTGGCATTATATTAGAAGGAAAAGCATCTGTCATACGCATTGACATTAACGGCAATCAAACCATCTTAGAATCGCTGAATCCTACCGATATGTTCGGTGAACGGCTTTCATTTTCAGGAGCTAATGGTGACAGCATCTTCGTTATTGCAAAAAAAGCTTGTACTATTCTTTTCATTGACTACTACCACATTACAAAGCGATGCTCAAATGCCTGTTTACACCACAGTATGCTTGTAGAAAATCTGTTTAAGATCATGGCAAAAAAATCTTTAAAGCTTAGCGAACGAATTGAGGTTTTAAGCCATCGCACAATTAGAGATAAGCTGCTTTGCTATTTTTCAATATGTGCGGTTGAGACTCATAACAGAAAATTCAGACTCCCAAGTTCTCTCACTGCACTCAGCGAATATTTATGCGTTGACCGCTCTGCCATGATGCGTGAAATCAAAAATTTAAAAGATGAAGGACTATTAGAAATCAACAAGGGTATCGTATCTTTACCTGAAAATAATTAGTCCGTAACAATTTCTTCTTGTACTTCTGTTTTATTGTCAAAAACAATATTTGAATCACAGCTTTGACTTGATTCTAAAATCTCGTTTAAACTTTCATTATTTTGATTCGTTTGTTGATCAACATAATCAAATTTTATTAAGACAAAAACAGTACCTACACCTGCAAAAGCTGCTGCAACTTCGCCAAACAGCGACGCATTCGTAATATCATTACAGGCACAAAGAACAATTGCTGAAATTAAAAAGACCGAGCTTAAAAAAATCCATACCCCTGCAATTAAATCATTTCTCTTCATAGTTATTCATTCTCCAAAAAACTTACAATTTGTCCGAATTGCCCCATGCTGAGTTCCTCAGCTCTAACTGTGGGCTTCATTGCAAGACAGCTTATCATATTATTGATTTTTTCTTTTGAAATATTTAAACCTGCGCTTAACGAATTGCTGAGCGTTTTGCGGCGCTGAGCAAAAGCTGCTTTAATCACTTTAAAAAACAAAGCTTCATCGCCGATTACTATTGGCGGTGATTTTCTTATATTCAGCCGAATAACAGAACTGTCAACTTTCGGTGCCGGCATAAAACTTCCTGCCTTAACATGAAAAAGCAGTTCAGGTTGGGCATAATAATTGATACTTACAGTAACCGCACCGCTTTCTCTGCTTCCGACAGGTGCGCATATTCTTTCTGCCGCTTCTTTTTGCACCATTACTGTTAATGCTTTTATTGGAATTTTATCCTCAAGAAGTTTCATAATTACGGGTGATGTAATATAATATGGCAAATTTGCGCAGACAACAACATCCATGTCTGAAAACTCTTCTTTTATAAGCTTATGCATGTCCACTTTTAAAACATCATCGTTTATTATTTTTACATTATCAAAATCTTGCAACGTTTCGTTTAAAACGGGAAGAAGTCTTCTGTCAAGCTCGACTGCAACAACTTTTTTAGAATTTTTTGCCAATTCATAAGTTAATACTCCGATACCCGGACCGACTTCAATAACTCCAGATTCTTTCGTGACACCACATTCATCGGCCATTCTGGGACAAACTGACGGATTAATTAAAAAATTCTGCCCTAAAGATTTTGAAAATGTAAAGCCGTGTCTAGCCAGAATACCTTTAATTGTATTTATATTTGAAAGCTGTTCCATATTTTCTCCAAAAATTGGTTCATTATTTAAAAAACATTCGAATAAAAAAAACAAATCAGTAAATAATACTTTTGCGAAGGAGGTGAATCTCATGAGTAATCAAAATAGCCAAAGCAATAACGGCTCAAACAAAGCTGGTCAAAGTAAAACAACACAGAGCGGCCAAAGCAAAACAAGCCAAGACAGCCAAAACAAAAAAGACACAAGTGGTTCAAACAGTACTGGCAGCAACTGCAACAACTAATTAATAAAGAAATACACATTTTAGTAAATTTTGGGTACAAAATGAACTTTTTGTGCCCGAATACATATATATAAATTATATTATATATCTTAAAAATTTTAAATACAAGCAAAATAAAAAATGCTGCACTTTACTTTTGTAAAGTACAGCATTTTTTTATGATATTCCGATTTTTTTAAAGAATTCAACACTGGAACTACCGTTTGGACGGTTATATCGGCCAAGATCATACAAACAATTTTTGTCTTTGGTAATATTATTAACTCTTGATTTGCAAACGAGTGTCGCTTTAAAACCCATATCTTTAATTATCTGAGGTGAATCCTTGCTTATTGCCCCGAACGGATATGTAAATGTTGTCGGCGTTACTGAAAGCTCTTGCTTACAGAGATCTTGCATCTTTTGAATATCTGTAGTAATAGCTATTTTATATTGCTCTGAGGACTCACCAATTTTCTTTTTTATCCCCATACGAGCGCCATTTTGAGAATGCATATAATATGAGTGATTTGCTACTTCAACAAGTCCTGTTTTCTGCATTTCCCTTAAATTATCCCATGGTATATGGGAATAATTAGCTGATAGAGTATCAGCCCCTGAATCGCGTTCAGAATAAAATCCTATAGGAGAAATAACCATTTTTGCGTTATATTTTTTTAAAATAGGAAAAGCGTATACATAGTTATTATAGTAGCCGTCGTCACAGGTAATCATCACGGGCTTTTCAGGCAGCGGTTTATTATTATAAACATAATTAATTACGTCTGACATCAAAACAGTTGTATAACCCTTCTCTGTAAGATATTTTAAATCGGAATCAAATTGCATAGGTGAAATTACATATTTCCCTTGCAGTTTTGTATCCTTTAAAAATGAATGATACATAATTATTGTTAATGGAACAGACTTTTCAGGCACATTTGAGGAATGTAACGCAACAACCGGCGCTGAAATCATCATTGAGCATACAATGATTACACACAGAAAAAAAGCGGAAAATACTATTATTTTATTTGCCCGAAAATTCAAATACACAATGAAGTCCCCCATTCCTTAAATAATATGAAAGATTCCAGTGTATTTATGCGCAAGCTTATCTTTATGTTTTGTTTTAAAAATACAGAGCTACTCAATCGAGCAGCTCTGATTCTTTTACTGTTTAATTTACAATTGTCGCCAAACCTACAACATATTTTTGAATGAGGGTTGCATCTTTTAAATTCATAACACCGTCATTGTTTGCATCTCCGGCAAGCATAGCGGTACTTGACAATGTAGCTAAACCAACTACACTTTTCTGAATAATGGTCGCATCCTTTAGATTTACCACACCGTCAAGATTTGTATCCCCACGAACAAATACAGGCGAAGTCGTCGGAACCTGAGTTGGAGCAGCTGTCGGTGCGGTTGTAGGTTCAGTGTAAGTTGTCCAATTACCGTTTTGGTAAATCATGGAACTGCCGTTAAGCTGAAATCCCGGCTGCATTGATGCGGGAATTTGTGTACCGTTTTTATCGTTAAAAATAACCATTGCTTTTGAATATTGTGACGGTATCGAAACCGACCAAATATTGTTGCTACTCCTTATCATAAGAGAACCCGGCCATGCAGCTATACTGTTGCTGTTACTATCATAAACATAAGCGTATACCGTCGACCAGTTTGTGGAG
>JAUZPX010000003.1 GCA_030705695.1 Bacillota bacterium | reverse complement strand
TCTGTTACATCGGGCGTTTCCAAACTGCAAGGCGGTCAGGCTGCTGCTTTGATCGACGGCACTTGGGATTCAGTTGCTATTAAAAGTGCTCTAGGCAAAAATTTTGCAGTTGCTAAATTGCCGACAATTAACATTAACGGTACTGCAACACAGACAATAAGCTTAATGGGATACAAAATGCTCGGAGTTAACAAAAACACAAAATACCCGAATACAGCTCATGCCCTTGCTCAGTTCCTTACCGACAAGACTAGCCAGATTGACAGAGTTAAAGATTTAGGTTGGGGTCCTTCAAACAAAGAAGCACAACAAGATCCTGCTGCTAAAAATGATCCTGCTATCCAAGCTGTTCAAGAACAGGCTCAGTACTCTCTCCCACAAACTGTTATGGTCGGCACATTCTGGGATCCGATGGCAGCTATAGGCTCATACCTGATAACAGAAAAAGGCAATCCATTAACACCAGCTGCACTTACAAAACTAATGAATGATACAAAATCAGCAATCTGCGAGTAAAATATAGCATTAATTTAGTTTAAAAATATAAAATGTTTGTTCAAGCAGTTTGGGTTCGCCCAAGCTGCTTGAATAAAGCAATGAAACTGTTTCATTTTTCATGGTAAGGCATTTTATATTTCGGCAAAGGAGTGTGAACGAATGAATTATATTGATTATGCCAGTAAAAGTGCCTTTCAAAGAACCATATTCAAAACCATACAAGGGTTTAAAAATTTACCCAAAAATATTGGAAATGGAATTATTTTTCTTGGGAAAGCTATTTTAGGATTTTTATTAGGAATTGTATTTGGAATTAAAAACTATTTCCTTCGTTTTATTCGCGGAGATTTCGCAACCAAAATTTCATTTGTAATTATGGGTTTTGGTAATATTGTTCGCGGACAAATTATTAAAGGAATTTTACTTCTTGCAATTGAATTTTCATACATATTATTCATGATTAACTTTGGCTGGGGTTATTTGCAAATGTTTCCGACATTAGGATTAATTCAGCAAAAGTCAGGTCTTGCAGAGTGTAATATTTTAGTTAATGGCGATAACTCAATGCACATCCTTTTATACAGCGTTATGACTATTCTTATTTCAATTGCTGTTTTCTTTATTTATGTTGCAAGTACGAAAATGGCATATAAAGTTGAAACAGATGTAAAAGAAGGAAGAAAACCTGCAAGCTTTATTTCGGAATTTAGAGATCTGTTTGATAAGAGATATCATACAACATTATTGACATATCCTATCGTAATGATTTCGGTTTTTCTTATCATACCACTGATCTTTATGATATTAATTGCCTTTACTAATTTCGATTCAAACCATCAGCCACAGGCATACTTATTCCAGTGGGTAGGAACACAAAACTTTCACGATATTTTAGGCGGTAACCCTCTAAAGGCTTATACATTTAAAAAACTTACGGAATGGACATTTGTGTGGGCTATTATTGCAACTTTCAGTAACTATATCCTTGGAATGATATTGGCATTAATGATTAACAAAAAAGGTATTAAGTGTAAATCTTTATTCAGAACAATGTTTGTTCTGACAATTGCAGTACCACAGTTTGTTACATTGTTGTTTATGAATCAAATGCTTCAAGATACAGGTATTGTTAATACTTTATTGCAATCTTACGGAATTACGCATGCTCCGATTCAATTTTTGGATAAGGTTAATTCGATTCTTCCGAAAGCAACCGTTCTTATTGTCAATTTATGGGTAGGTATTCCCTATACAATTTTGATTACCAGCGGTATTCTTATGAATATTCCGGAAGAGCTTTATGAGTCGGCACGTATTGATGGAGCAAGTCCTTTCAAAACATTTACAAAAATCACATTACCGTATATGTTGTTTGTTACCACACCGTATTTGATTACTCAATTTGTAGGTAACTTAAATAACTTTAACGTTATTTATCTACTTACTAACGGCGGTCCGGCAACGGCAAATTACTATCAGGCTGGGCAAACAGACTTGCTTGTTACATGGCTGTTTAAATTGACAACCGTTGATTCAAACTTCAAGCTCGCAGCAACAATCGGTATTATTGTGTTTATTATTTGCGCCGCATTTACATTGATTACATTTAATATGTCTAAATCAGCGCGTAATGAGGAGGAATTCTCATGATAAAAAGTTATAAGGCAAGAAGAATTATTTCAAACACGCTGATTTACATTTTTCTTTCGGTTTTATGTATTATTTGGGTGTTGCCGATTGCGGATTTGATTATGACATCATTTCGTGCTACTGGCGGTGTTGCACCAGTTTATCTTATACCGCAAGACTGGACGCTTAACAACTATATAGAGCTTTTCACAAATAATGATACAACATTTAACTATCTACACTGCTTTACCAACACATTGTTCGTTGCTTGTTGTTCTTGTGTTTTGTCTACATTCTCAGTTTTGATGGTTAGCTATACATTTAGCCGCTTGCGTTTTAAAACACGTAAATTCTTCATTAATATTGGTATGATTTTAGGAATGTTCCCTGGATTCATGACAATGATCGCTATCTATTATTTGCTTAAAGCAATGAATCTTGATGGCAGATTAGTTTCACTGATTATTTGCTATTCGGCTACTGCGGGTCTTGGATACTTAATTTCAAAAGGCTTTTTTGATACAATTCCAAGAGCGCTGGATGAAGCGGCAACAATTGACGGAGCAACAAAAAACCAGATTTTCTGGAAAATTATTTTGCCAATGTCAAAGCCTATTGTAATTTACACCATTTTAACTTCGTTTATCGGTCCTTGGTGCGATTTTATCTTCATAGGTTTTATTATCGGACCAAATCACCCGGAAAACTTTACTATTGCATATATGTTATTGCAGATGGTAAATTCCGAAAATATCAATACTCAATATCTGTATTTCTGTGCAGGTTCGGTACTCATTGCAGTTCCAATTACTCTACTCTTCTTAAAATTGCAGAAATTCTATGTAGAAGGCGTCACAGGTGGCGCAGTCAAAGGTTAACTTATAAAACTAGAGGCAGTAGATTATCTTCTGCCTCTGTTTTTCTGAAATTTAATGTTTTTATGTATTGAGGTGTTATTATGAAAAAGTTTATTTCAGGAATTTTGGTGCTGTGCCTTACAGCCACTGTTTTTCTTACAGGATGCACTCAGCAAGCATCTTCTTCCGGACAAGCTAATGTTGCATACAAAGATCCAATAGAAGGAGTCAAGGCAACAGCTTCAACAGATAAGTACAGAAATTATTATGAAGTATTTGTCAACTCATTTTATGACAGCAACAATGATGGGACAGGCGATTTAAACGGTCTTACCCAAAAACTGGATTATATAAATGACGGAAATCCAAACAGCGGTAATGACCTTGGTGCCGACGGTATTTGGTTGATGCCTATTATGTCTTCACCATCGTATCATAAGTATGACGTTACCGATTATTATAATGTTGATCCAGCATACGGTACACTGAAAGATTTCGATAATCTTATGTCAGCTGCACATAAACGTGGCGTCAAAGTTATTCTTGATCTTGTTATTAATCACTGTTCAAGTTCACTGCCTCTGTTTAAAAAGGCATGTGAAGAGCTTCGAAATGGTGATTCAACTCATGATGCCAAATATTTTTGCTTTAAACAGGCAAGTGTTCAGCCAGGTGGTTATAAGCCAGTATCAGGAACAGATAATTGGTATTACGAAGCAAATTTCGGTGGTGAAATGCCAGAATGGGATTTAACACAGCAATGCACAAGAGATGAATTCAAAAAAATTATGAAGTTCTGGCTTGATCGTGGTGTTGACGGTTTCAGACTTGATGCAGTTAAGTATTATAATGATACAAATATTACAAGTGAAAGCTTTTTGACATGGCTTTACGGAACGGCTAAAACTTTAAAAAGCGATATCTACATGGTAGGCGAGGACTGGGAAGGCAACGCACAGATATCAGATAACTATAAATCAGGTATTGACAGCTTGTTTAATTTCCCGTTTTCTGAGGTAGGAGGTTTTTATATAAGTGCTGTTCGTTCAAATTCAGGTTTTGCTGTTTCAAAAATGAAAAATTGGCAAGAAATTTTTAAAAAGTCGAATCCGAATGGCATAGATGCAAACTTTCTTTCAAATCATGATCAGGTGCGCAGTGCTTCAGATCTTTGGGAGCAGCTTTCAATGGAAAAAGCAGCAGCAGCATTGTATATGCTTTTCCCGGGTAACTCCTTTACTTATTATGGTGAAGAACTGGGAATGACAAGTATTTCTACAGATGCTTCCAAACGTACGCCGATGATTTGGTCAACTAAGAATACAAAAGGAATTACAGATTTACCTCCGGGTGTTGTTGACCCGAACATTCCTAAAGCTGGTAGCGTTGAAACTCAATTGGCAGATTCACAGTCACTTTTAAATTATTATCGAAGAATTATAAAGATTAAGGATCAAAATCCCGGGATTGCCAGAGGAACAATAACGCAGGTCGTTGATTTTGGTGATATCAATATCGGTGCTTATATCAATACCTATCAGGGTAAAGATATGCTTATAATTCATAATTTAAGCAGTGATACAACAAAAGCGTTGAAAATCACCGACAAAATGATTAAAAATCCTAAAATTATTGCAGATTTAGTGGGATGTGGTCAAATAGATGACGGAAGCGGAAAAAAGACGATTCCTCACATTACTTTAGATAGCGACGGAACATTGCATATTCCGCCGTATTCGACGGCAATTTTGGCTACAAAATAAAATATAATTCACGATTAGTAAAATTAAAAATAAAAAGATTCGGTACTGAAAAGAAATTTTTTCAATTTATGTACCGAGTCTTTTTTTGTTGTACTACATCTTGTGTAGGCATTTTGTATATCTGTTGTTCCATATATTTACGGCAAAAAGAGCTAAAAATAAACATCAAGAATTTGACAAATCCTATGGCACTTTCGTCTTATAATTTGAACTGTTCCAAAAGAACGGAAAATGAAATTAAAGACGGTGAAAAAATGTCAGCAAGTACAATAGCAAAGACAAGAGAAATAAATAACCAGGAATTTTCAGCGAAAACAATCAAAGCGATTGTGATGCAATTGATTTGTTTTGCATCAGGTATTATTGTTGCAAGAGGAGCAATTTTTGGCTCATTGGCACCTTTTGGAGCGTCATATATTGCTGCGGTTCCGCCCAAGAAAGTTGTAGCTTCACTTGCAGGAACAATAGTGGGGTATATGCTTTTATCGCCTTCAAACAGTTTCAGATATGTTGCAGCGGTTATTGCTGTGGCGGCAATTCGATGGACACTTAACGATATTAAGCGAATATCAAAAAGTAAGTTGTTTGCACCGATAATTGCTTTCTTTCCGATAATGGCAACGGGTTTTGTGCTTCTGACTATACATAGCAACAATATGCCAACGTTAGCTATGTGTTTAATAGAAGCTATGCTTGCAGCCGTGGGTGCATTCTTTTTTTCTCGAAGCATTGATATCAGCGTAGGATCACGAAGTCTTACTGCGTTAAATCAGCAGGAGATTGCTTGTCTTGTGATGTCAGGTTGCATATTTATACTTGCATTTTCAGGTATAACCGTATCTTCGGTTTCACTGGGTAGAATTATTGCAATTCTAATTATTTTGCTTTGTGCAAGGTATGGAGGAATTGCTGGCGGCTGTATTGCAGGAATTGCCACCGGAATAATTTTCAGCATGGCATCAACAGATCTTACATTTATTTCAGGTGCGTATGCTTTTGGCGGATTAATGGCAGGATTGTTTGCTCCTACGGGTAAAGTCGGTTCCGCTGTTACTTTTATTCTATGTAATGCGGTAATGGTTATAAATTCTGCCGATCCAAGCATGGTTCAGGCTGCATTAATTGAAATGGTTATTGCATCAGCAATTTTCATGGTGCTTCCGAAAGAACTTGGAAATACAGTTGCAGCGATTTTTGCTCCTGCTGCAGGAACAAACAATTCAGAAGGTCTTCGCCGCTCGGTAATTATGCGGTTGGACTTTGCCTCAAGGGCATTAAGCGATGTAACGGATTCAGTAAACGACGTGGCGGACAAGCTGCAAAAATTCTATACTGCAAATGTTGACAGTATTTATAGTAAAACAATTGAGGATACCTGCTCACGGTGCGGATTAAAGACTTTTTGCTGGGAGCATCAAAAGCTAAAAAATTCTGAGGTATTTACACACGTCTCATCTTTACTAACAAAACACGGAACTGTAACCGAAAAAGAATTTACAGAAGCGTTTCAGAAAAAATGCTGTAAGCCAGTTGAAATGGTATCATCGATAAATCGAAATTTCGATGCCTATAAAGCGGGTGAGGCGGCAGAGCGCCGTGTCTGTGAGATTCGAGGAGTAGTTGCAGGGCAGTTTGCAGGGCTATCGCAAATTTTGGGGGATATGGCAGAGGAATTTGATAATTTTGAGCGCTTCGATACCGAAGCTTCTCAGCGAATAATAACGGTGCTTAAACAGGCGGGGCTTGTTCCAATTGATGTCAGTTGCCGTATTGACAGATTCGGCAGAATGGCAGTGGAAATTGAAACAGCAGAAACTGATCGCCGTGAATTAAAAAATGTAAAACTTCAAAAAGAAGTAGCAAAAGCCTGCGGTCGTCGTTTTGATCCGCCGATGATAAGTGAAGCTCCGAACCGCATTCGAATTCAGTTGAGTGAACGTCCGTATTTTGATGTTGCTATAGGAAGTGCTCAGCATGTCAGCGGAAACGGTATGCTTTGCGGAGACTGTTTTGACTATTTCAATGATGGCAACGGTCATCTTATTACGCTTATCAGCGATGGTATGGGTACGGGAGGTCGAGCTGCTGTTGACGGTAATATGGCAACGGCTATTATGGTAAAGCTTTGTAAAGCTGGCTTAAGTTTTGATTGTGCATTGCAGGTAGTGAATTCAGCTCTTATGGTGAAATCGGGTGACGAATCTCTTGCTACGCTCGATTTGTCCTCAATTGATTTATTCACGGGCGAAGTTGAATTTATGAAAGCGGGGGCACCGCTTACAATAATTAGAAAGGGGGAAAAAATAATGCGAAAAGATTCTCCATCACTTCCTGCTGGGATATTGCCAGGTGTGCGATTCTCGCATGATTATGAGGAGCTGGATGAAAACGATGTGGTCGTTATGGTTTCCGATGGCGCTATTTCCATAGGTGAAAATTGGCTGGAGAAAATGATTCTTTCTTGGAAAGAGGGGGAGCCACGCGATTTTGCAGCGGAAATTGTAGATGAAGCTGTTCGACGCCGAAATGATGGGCATGATGATGATGTTACAGCCATTGTTATGAAGATGACAAAAAATTGATAATCAGTGTTTAATATATAAAGAAACCACGAACTCATATACGTTCGTGGTTTCTTTATTGTAATGTTAATATTTATACTAAAATATTTTTATAGTTTTATTTTAATAGAACAGCTCACAGCAACTTAAAAGCTCGCATATAATGTACCATATATTTATAAAATGAGGTGCAGTATGAATACACAACATCAGTTTTTCTATACCATTCAGCCAGATGACAGTTTATACAAAATTGCAAGAAACTTTAACACAACCGTTGCAAGTTTACTTAACGATAATGCGCATATCGATCCTTATAATATGCGTGTTGGCTCCACAATTGTGGTAACACCAGGAAATGCTTCACCCGTTGGGACAATTAGCAGCCGTCAAATGACTCTTTCTAATAATTTGCGCAGAGTCTGGTTTGAACATGTGCTATGGACACGGTTGCTTATTATAAGTATTGTGGATAATCTTCTTGATACCGATGCTGTTACAAATCGACTTTTGCAAAATCCAAATGATATTGCAAAAATCTTTATGCCTTATTATGGTGCAGATGATGCAAAAATAATTTCAAATCTTTTGACACAACATCTTGCTATAGGCAAACAGCTAATAACAGCGCTGAAAAACAAAGATATGCAAGAAGCTGAAAAGCTTAATTTACAGTGGTATAAAAATGCAGATGATATGGCTGTCGCATTCCATACAATCAATCCTTATTATGATCAGGATGAAATACGCAATATGCTTTATGACCATCTTGATTTAACAAAAGAGGAAGTAATAAACCGTTTATCAAAAGATTATGTAAATGATATTCATTCTTTTGATAAAATTGAAAATCAGGCAATGGATATGGCTGATGAGTTTACAAACGGGATTATAAAACAGTTCCCTGGAATGTTTTAATCAGTTGATTTTTCGAAAGCATTTAAGCAAAAAGCAGCGAGGCTTTAATCCCGCTGCTTTTGCTTATTTTAGTGGAGAAGAAGTGAACAATTTTAGAAGAAAATATAATGAAAAAATTTAGAGAAAAACATACTGAAAAATTTTATTATCCGATTTTTTCGTTTGATTGTTGGTCAGACTTTGGACGAGTTCCCTTAAGCGGAATCAGTTCGTAAATCTTGTCTGCTCGTTCTGAAACCTGCGGAGAGTGAGTTACAAGGACAATGCACTTGTTTTCTTCTTTTGCAAGTTTGCTGAAGATGTCGAGAATATCATCCTGAGTTTCAAGGTCAAGATTACCTGTGGGTTCGTCAGCAAGAATGATTTCAGGATCGTATGAAAGTGCCCTGGCAATTGCGACTCTTTGTTGCTGTCCGCCTGAAAGCTTTAAGACTCTGCGATGTGCCTCATCTTCGCTTAAACCTACTTTGCCCAGAAGCTCTAAAGCATGTTGCTTTTTGTTATTAAACTTTTTGCCTGAAATATCCATAGAAAGAATTACGTTTTCAACTGCAGTAAGATTGGGTAGAAGATTAAAGCTTTGAAATATTACACCGATGTATTGGCTGCGGTAAGTATATTTGTTTAGCTTATTAATATCTTTCTCGTTCCAGAGAATTGAACCCTTTTTAGGATTTGTCAAACCTGAAAGCAAAGAAAGTAGTGTCGTTTTTCCTGCACCGGAACGTCCAACCACCGCATAAATCAAACCCGGGTCAAAATCATATGAAATGTTTTCAAGAACATTCTTTTTTGTTCCGTCATAGAAGTAGGAAACATTATCTAAACTTAAAATACTCATGTTATAGTCCTCCTTATTTAATCTCTATTAGAAAGTATCTTCAGTGGCTCATACCTTGAGATGAAGATGATGGCGATTGAACTGGAAATTAATGTTAGCAAAATTCCTATTCCAACAAGCTCCATAACAACATTCAAGTCGGTTGCACTTTGAACTTGTTTTACAAAATTAGTATTGGTGCTTGCCTGACTGATGCTTGACATTCCAGGACCGCCCTGTCCGCCTCGATAGCCAAAGTTATTGTTAATGCTGCTTGCGGTGCTTGTTTGTTGTGCTATCTGATTTTGCAGCAGCGAGTTGGTAACAGGTACCGAAACTGCCGCACCTACCGAAGTTCCTATAATAATCGCAACAAATGTTACTATAAACAGCTCGACAACAAATTGAGAAGCTACTTTAAATTTCTTCATGCCGATTGCAGCTAAAACGCCGACTTCGTATTTTCTGTCGCGAATGCTGAATATGTTTATGAGAGCGAGAAGAACACCTCCGACAAGAAGTACAATGAGTAAGAATATAGTAGCATATCCGCCAAGGGTATCAAGGGGTTTAATGCTGTTTTCAAAACTGGTGATGTCAGGAGATGTGACAGTATAACTGTCAGAAAGTCCCATTGTTTTTACTTGTTTTTTGAATGTGTTGAAAGCTGCTTCTGTTCCGAATACATATGTGCCAGATACTTGTGATCTTAAAGCTGTGCTTGTGGTGTTTCCTTGATCATCCTTGCTTGTTGTGGCACTTTTTGTGGAAGTTGTGGTAATGTTATTCAGTGCTGTGTAAGAAGTATAAATCTGATTTGCAGTGTTGCTGCTGGCACCAAAACTCATACCGCCTGAAGAACTCGTACTAGATTCTGAATTATGATAAATACCTGTAACAGTAAAGGTATATGTTTCCGCTGTACCTGAAGTTTTGTTCGGGTTTTTGAGTGTGATTGTACTGCCTACTTTTAATGAGTTATAAGTAGCCAATTGGTCGCTGATAATACAGGAATTGTTTTTGCCGTCAAAAGTAAACATGGAACCTGAGGATAATTTCTTTGTGCCTGAAACAAAATCTGTCATGGCTTTTGAAGTGCTGTAACCAATAACAGTGAAGTCGCCTTGTTGACCCATTCCAGCAAACATTTTTGGTGCATTGCTGTTTCCGCCACCGTTTTCCCCACCAAATTCTCCGCTTTTTTTGCTGCTAGATGAAGAAGTACTTGTTGGGCTTGTGCTAGTAGAAAAATTACCTTGGTTTGTATCAACTGCGTCAATTCCAGAGCCGTTCATTGAGGAAGATATTTGATAATAAAAATTACTAACGCTGCTGGCTTTTGCGTATTTTTGCAAATTAGTAAGAGAAAGCCCGCTTTCGAGAGTTGACATTTGTGTACGCATATTCTTACGTTGCGTAGATGATGACCCTGAGCTGCTTGGTGCAAACTGCTGCTGCAGCTTCTCTTCGTTTATTGAAATGACGCCCGTAACATTTATTTGTTTAAGTGCGTTATCTTTTGCTGTTGCTGATGATTGTTTAATGGATAGTGCAATACATGCCGATGTTGCTATAACCAATGCGATGATACAAATTAATATGTTTCTGCTAAGACTGCGCGTAATACTTCTCAGCGCATTTTTTACAATATACATATTGAATTCATCCTTCCGTTTTTTTTGATGTTCTGAGTATATTCATTTATTGTGACGGATTTTTGAACATGCAGTGTTGTTTTGCTAAATAATAAAATCTTTACAAAAACACAAAATCAAGATATTATAATGTAATAAGTAAGAATAAAAAAACTATAGAAAAAATAAATTTTTTTGGAGGTATAATTATGGTACTGTTAACAGGTGGGGCAGGATATATAGGCTCACATACATGTATTGAATTAATTAATTCAGGATATGACGTACTTATTGCAGATGATTTTTCTAACAGCAAACCTGAAGCTGTAAGAAGACTCGAAGAAATTACAGGAAGAAAAATTCCTTTAGTAAATATCGACGTTGCCGATAAAGAAGCTGTTGAAAAACTTTTTAATGAAAACGAAATAGATGCAGTAGTTCATTTTGCAGGATATAAGGCTGTAGGAGAAAGTGTACAGTTTCCTTTAAAATACTATCGTAATAATATTGATACTGCTTTAACGATTCTTGAAACTATGGAGCGTCACGACGTACATAATTTTATATTCAGTTCATCCGCTACTGTATATGGAATACCTGAGTCTGTACCTCTGCATGAAGAGATGAAAACAGGCTGCACAAACCCATACGGATTTACTAAACTTATGATTGAGCAGATTTTGCGTGATGCAGCTTTCGCCAATCCGAAACTTTCGGTTGTTTTATTACGTTATTTTAATCCAATCGGTGCGCATGAGAGCGGACGTATCGGAGAGGATCCAAACGGAATTCCAAACAACCTTCTTCCTTTTATAACTCAAGTAGCTGTTGGTAAGCTTCCCGAGCTTGGTGTTTTCGGCAATGATTATAATACTCATGACGGTACAGGCGTACGTGATTATATTCATGTTGTGGATTTGGCGAAAGGTCACGTAGCGGCTATCGGATATGCAAAAGAGAATAAAGGCTGTGAGGTGTTCAATCTCGGAACAGGCACAGGGTATAGCGTACTTGATATTGTAAAAGCTTTTGAAAAAGTGAATAATCTTAAAATTCCGTATACCATTAAAGAAAGACGCCCCGGTGATATAGATGAATGTTATGCTGATCCTAAAAAAGCACGTGAAAAGCTACATTGGACAGCTGAAAAAACAATTGAAGACATGTGCCGAGATTCTTGGAATTGGCAATCACATAATCAGAACGGATATGAATAAACATTGTCTAAAGGGCATATTGATACAGATAATTTTTACTCAATAGAAAAAAAAACATAATATTTTGGTATAAGTTGCACAGTTTTTATGGGATTTATTTATATTACAAAAAAATAAAAAAATCTTGATTTTTATTGTGACGTGTTATATAATGAATTTGCTTAGTTAAAGCATAAATAAAAAGGAGGACTATAAAATGTTCAAAAAATCACTTGGTATCATTTTAGCAATAGCTTTGGTTGCAACAATGACATGCATTGCTTCCGTTACTGCTTTTGCCACTGTTGATACAACAAAAATCTACACCGTAGCTGGTGCGCAAGGTCTTTGCGAAGCAAGCGATCCTACATCAACAGGCTGGAAGCCTGCAGATGCAGCTAACAACATGGCTACTATTGATGCATCTTCTCTTTATGCTTCATATGTACCTGCCGACCAAATTGTAAAAGTATTTACAAATGTTGCAGCTGGCTCATATGACTTCAAAATTACTACAAACAATGCTTGGGATAATGGCGAATACAACCTGACTGGCGATGCTAGCTTTGGCGGAGCTAATGCCACTGTTGTAGTTGCAAATACCGGCGATACAGTAGTTATTGGTTTTGATGGCACAAAAGCTTATATCGATTACAATGGTCCTGCACTTGGCGCAACAGTTGCTCCTACAGAAGTTGTAACAGATGCTCCTACAGATGCTACTGTTGCTCCTACAGATGCTACTGTTGCTCCTACAGATGCTACTGTTGCTCCTACAGAAGTAGCAACAGAGGTTCCAACACAAACAACAACAGTTCCTGCTGATGCATCAACAGCTACTGTTAAAACTGGCGATACAGTTACATTTACAGTTCATCTAACAGCTGGCACAGCAGATGCTCCTGTAGTTGCTATTGATGATGCAATTGATTTCTCAAACACAACATTACAATTTGTAAGCGCATCTTTCCCAAATTTGAGTGGTGTTGTTGGCGGTACAACTGCTAATGCAACAGATGATGCTAACGTAAGCGAACTTAACTTTAATGCTTCCGTTCTTGCTGGTTTCCCTGCATTTGCAGCTGCTGGCGGTGCTGACGTTGCTGTTGTAACATTCAATGTTATCGCTGACGGTCAATGCTGGGCAAACTCCAACATGGATTCTTGCTATGATGTAAACTTCAATGATTTCGTAGTTAACAATGTTGCTACAAACGGTGCAGTTCTTTCTCAGAAAATTGATGTAAAAGCTGCTCCAACAACTCCAACAGAACCAACAATACCAACCGAACCAACTACTCCAACAACTGTAACTCCTACAGATGCTACAGTTGCTCCAACAACAATTGCTACAGATGCTACAACAGTAGCTACAGTTGCTCCAACAACAGCAGCTACTACAGCTACACCAGGTGGCTCTGTAACAACAGGCCAGGCAACTTCTGTTACAGTTCTGTTTGTTGTTCTGATGTTAGCAGCTGGCGTTGTACTCTTTGCTCGCAAGAGAAGAGTTAACGACTAATTTACAGATTCTATAATCTGAATTAGAACAAACAACAAATTTAGCACCCCGACTATATTGTCGGGGTGCTTTTTATGTATATGAAAACACTTTATTCATAACAGCTTAGAAAACTATTTTAAGAGTTATAATATTAGGTATTTTATAGAATAAAATGAATTAACAAAAGCTGTGCTTTATGAGAACGCAAAAGCGATAGTGTGTTGGGGGAGGGGGATTATTTCTAAAACCATTTTGTCCCAGCGCACAAATAAATGCAGCACCCAAGGGGTGCTGCATTTGCATCTTGATTGTAAATTAATTATGAGCTTTTATAGGTATTTTTGCTGTCAAAAGAGTTACTGCATAAATTAAAG
Organism: Bacillota bacterium; assembly: GCA_030705695.1. Taxonomy (GTDB): domain Bacteria; phylum Bacillota; class Clostridia; order Oscillospirales; family Acutalibacteraceae; genus JAUZPX01. The sequence continues at coordinate 19,029 of JAUZPX010000003.1, read as the reverse complement.
TAACTTCAATTGGAAGCATTATAGCTGATTCAATAATAAATGTCGGCAATATTACAACAAAGGGAGCTCCATATGCAATGTTAATCCAAAACGACTTTAGTAAAATTTCAATAAAAATATCCAAACCAATCTTAGTAATTACAAGCTTTAAAATGGTTACATCTTTTTTATAGAAAACAAGTCCATAAACCAGACCGACTATAATTAGGCTTATTGTGAATCCAGGGAAATAAGGTTCTCCTGTAGGGTTATTAGTGAAAAAACAAAGTATATCCGTTAGCCCGCCAATAACAGCTCCATATATCGGACCCAAGATAATACCTGCAATAGCAATTGGAAGAAACCGGAAGCCGATTTTCAGATAAGGTGTTGCTATAGTTGCGAAAGTACCTAAGACTACGCTTGTTGCCAACAGCATTGCAGCTAAGGAAAGTTTAAATGTAGGGTTTAGCTCGAATACCTTTAAATATGGTATTCTCGTAATTTTGGGAATTGCCTTTTGATCATTCTGATCGGGGAACTGACCTGGAAATTGCTTTTTTGACATAAAAAATCCTCCTTGTATTTTATGTTACACAAAGAGGAAAAAGTTGTAAAAAATAAACGAAGCGGGTGCACCGCCCCGCTTACATCATACAGAAAAAATTTCTTTATGTAACAGCGGGATGCGAAACATGTACCGCTGATTTCTCTTTCGTCCGCCTGACAACTCCCCGTTCAAGCGGCACTGTATGCCTATTGGCATGCGCACATGTTTCTACTCTGTGGAAATGATCGTTTTTTGTAAAAGATCGTGATTATAATACCAATTTAGTACTAAGATGTCAAGAGGTATGTATATCTTTTTGCAAAAAAATTCTTAGGGGTTTATAAAGAAAATAGGTTGCAATAGAGACTATAAAGCATTTTATTAAATTAAACGGAGCGACAGATAAAACACAAAACGTAAATAAATTATGTATTGCCGGAATAATTGCATGACCCATGTCTGTAAATACATGCATAGGCATATTAAAAACTTTTGAGTAAAGCGGCAATAGTAAAAAGGCATTTAATGCTGTGGCGGTGACTGTCATAATAGCGGAGCCTATTACTAAACCCAAAAGAGCACAGTTTCTTGTTTTTTTGTATTTGTAAATAAGACCTAACGGTATAACGAATGAGCAACCAATTAGAAAGTTTGCTAATTCACCGATTCCTGCAGTTTGCGACGGAACAAATAATAAATGTACAAGAACTTTTATTGCTTCAACAACAATGCCACAGATTGGACCAAAAGCAAGTGTTCCGATTAATACAGGAACTTCGCTAAAGTCGAGCTTATAAAATGGCAAAGCAATAAATGACAGAGGAAATTCAAAAAACATCAAAACAGAGGATATTGCAGCTAACATGGCTGTAATAACCATCATTTGCACATTTGTTGTTTTGTTTTGCTTACATTTGCTTAAGAAATTCATAATATTTTTCTCTCCTTAAAATAAAAAAAGCCCCATAACAAACGTTATGGGGCGAATATACGTATACTGATGCCAGTAAACACATCTTCTCACATCCGGACTTTAACCGTCGGCTTTGGAATTTCACCAAATCAGCTTTCGCTCGTGGGCTTTCACCACCGGTGGGGAATCGCACCCCGCCCCGAAGATTCTATTTAGGATTATATCATGCTTTTAATATTTGTCAAGAAATAATTATGATAAATTTATAATTTCCACTCAAAAACTGTTTTAAAAGGAGTGTTGAGATCGGTTGCAAAGACACGATGAATATCGTCTATATTATGAACAGGGCTGTCCTCATAAATAATACTGGAAAGTCGTCTAATAACTTTCTGCGTTTTCATTAAATTTACAGCTTCCTCAAAATCTGCTTTTCCTGAGCGGCTGCATCCAATCATAGTCAGTCCTTTTTCGAGCATTAAACGTGTGTCAATTGCTATTTTATTTTCGCTTACGCCAAGCAGCATTACAACACCTTGCGGCCTTATATGCGTTATTATATGGTCTATAGCGTCATAGCAGCTTTCACCGCCTACACATTCAAAAGCATGGTCGGTTTTAAAGTTGTCGGGCAGCTCATAATTTAAATATGTTTGGTTTACAAACGAGAAGCGTGAAAGCTTTCTTTCGTTTTTACCGATGACTACCAGCTGTGATTTTGGAAACTTCTCACGCAAGACACAGGCAAGAACGTAAGCAAGGCTTCCATCGCCCCATATAGTTATAGTTTCCCGAGTGCTGTGAGCGAATTTATCAAACCTGCTTACAGCCTGACAGGCGACGCTGAAAAATTCTGTTATTGCAGCAGTTTGTAATGGTATATTTTCAAAAGGAACAAGCCTGTCTGGTGAAATATCAACGAACTCACGCATAAAACCATCGTATCCACTGCTTAAAAAGTATGAGCCTTCAACATAATTCTCAAGCATATAATCTTTTAATGGCTCGCCGTTTGAAAGAGTATTTGGAACCATAACTACATTTTGCCCGGGTTTATATGTGCCTGTTTTGTCGAAAACCACTTCTCCGCAACATTCATGAATAAGCGCCATAGGCAGCTTTTCGTTAAGCTTGTTTATTTCACGGTTTCCAAGATAATAGCGCTGATCCGCCTGACAAATTGACATAAAACGAGGTCGGACAAGAACCTTGCTTTTTAAATCAACATTTTCAAATTTAATTGAAAAAAACTGCGGATTTACCAGCTGATACACATAATTAATCACCGCTGATTCCTCCGAAAGGCTCTGCACCTGCAATCACCTGAGCGATTGTATAATCGTTTACTGTTGTGATTTTAATATTGGAAAGATCCCCGTTTACAAGCGCAACAGGGTAATTGTTCAGAACACAGATTTTACATGCGTCAGTGAGAGTTTGCTTTTCATCTTCAGAAAGGCGCTCAAACAGCTCTTTAAGTAAGTTTATTTTAAAAGATTGAGGAGTCTGTCCCTGATACATAAATGTACGATTTGGGATATCGGTAATAACTTTTCCGTTATCCGAGACAACAATAGTATCTGTTGCGGGAATTACAGTGTCACAAGCGCCATTTTTTAAGGCAGCATCTATATTTTGTTCAAGTATGCGCAGTGTAATAAACGGACGTACAGCGTCATGCGTCACAATAATATGCTCGTCACTTGCGCCAAATTCTTTTTCAATTTCGGTGATGATATTAAAGATTGTATCGTTGCGGTTATCTCCGCCCGAGACAACACGGACTTTATCTGTATTTATTTCATGTTTTTCAAGTAAATCATTCATAAGTGATAGCCAACTACTATGAACGCCTATAAAAATTGCGTCAAAACGATGACAGACAAGCATTTTTTCCAGAGTATGAATGATGATGGGTTTTTCTCCAATAGGTAAAAATTGCTTCGGAAGAGATGAAATATGCATTCTTGTGCCGCTTCCACCAGCAAGGATAGCTCCAAAAATCATTTCAATCATTCCTTTTTATTATTTTTTCTTTGTAAAAAACGATGGGTTAACTCAAATCAAGTTCAACAATATCGTGGTGAGGCTTGCGCTTCTCTTCAGGGGGAAGTTCCATGTAATCTCCGAAGGCGATTTTTAAGTATTCATCATAACCAACAGGAATTGGCATTTCATAGCCCTCAAATGTTTTGTAAACAGCACTTTTAAATATGTGTTTTGGATATTCATTCATCATATATTGAGGACCGGCGCAAATTTCCGTAATATACTCGCATTCATCGATAGGATATTTAGACATCTGTTTTTCGCAGAACTGCCAAATCTTCGTGCGCATTTTTTTAGACTTTACAAGCGATAATAAAATCTTGCTGCCAAAGCTTACAATACCGCCGTGTTTTTCGGGTACGACCTGAGCTCCGAACAGACAATATATCATTGCCCAGAAGACCTGCAAACGGCGCTTCATACCTTTAGGGCAGCCGTCAAGAGGGAAAATATCAATTGGAATACCATGGGGAATAGGTAAATGAGCAATGTTTTCTTTCACAAAGGTGTATTTTGTGTCAACCATAGTAGTGAAAATATTTCCGGTAAATTGATCGTCACTGTTGCGAAGCAGAACAAAGCGAGGGTTTTTAGATTTTTTTTTCCATAGCTTTGTAAGCATTTCATAATCGGAGCGAGGCATGAAAACATCTATATCGTCATCCCAAGGAATAAAGCCTTTATTCCTGAGCGTTCCAATACAACAGCCTCCGCAAAAATAAAAAAGCAGCCCGTTTTCTTCGCAAAACTCTTTGAAATAAAGCAGGCCCTCAAGTTCTTTTTCCTGAAGGCTGCAAAGTGTTTCAGGTGATAATTCAATTATATCACGTTTAATTTTTTGTTCCACTGTATATCCCTTCGCAATCATATTTGTATATTATAATTAACTTAAATTGATTGCAGATTATTTTTTCGCATAGTTATTTTGAATTCTTCTATTCTTTGTTCTTCTTTGCCTGTTAAAGATTTTTTAAAAAACGGTAGTTTTATTAATCCGATAACAGTTCCAATCCCATATGAAAGATGCAAAATAGGGAACAAAAACGGTAAGAAAAAATATAGAATATTTGGCTTTTGGCTTATAAAACATGCAAGCGTGTTGATAATATCAAACGCCAGATAGAAAAACAGCAACAAAAATATCGGTATCAAAAACCCGAAAGCGGCAGACAGCACACCGATAATCAATGCCAAAATAAGCAAGAAAGGTGCGAAATGATAGTATGAAAGACATTTGGGGCATACGCCAAGAGTAAGACCAATCCACATACCGTTGCCGAATTTTTGCTTTATCATTGAAAAAAACGTGTTGCGAATGTATTGATGAGATTCAATATCAGGGCAGAGATAAATTTCATAACCTGCCTTGCGAATTCTATAATGAAATTCATTATCTTCCGTACGACCTAAAGATTCGTTAAAGCCTCCAACCTTTTCAAAGACTTCCCTACGATAAGCAGCATGAAAAAGTGAAGAAACGGCAGTTTTTGTTTGCGTTTTGCGGCGGAATGTGGCAATTGAACTTCCAAAGAGCGATTCTTCTGCCGCAAGAAGCATTCGACCAAAACGATTAAGCTCATCCGTTATTGCAGGACGGCTTCCGCCAACAACAAAATCGCCGTTTTCGATATTTTTCGCATTATTTTGCGTGAAGTCTTTAGGAATTCTTGCATGAGCGTCCAAGCGGATTATTACATCGCCCGAAGCGTTTTCGATGGCTATATTCCAGCTTGAAGCTTGGTTACCGCAAGGAGCGTCAAGGACTTTAATATCGTAGAAATCATGCGGTTCTGCTTGAAAATCAAGCATTTTTTTCTTTGTATTGTCGCTTGAGCAATTATCCGTAAGAATAATTTCAATTTGATTGTGAGGGTACGTTTGATTTAAAATATCGTTTAAAAGCTTGCCAATGTAATTTTCTTCGTTTTTGGCAATCACACATAATGATATAAGCATAAATTACTCCTTAATTAGGAGATTGTCCGTATTATTTGCAGCATCAATTTTCATCGCAATAATCCATTTTGCACTTACAGCACAAGCTGTTTCGTAATAGGGCATGACATATAATATCGGAATAACGAGAAAGCAAAGAGCGAACCATGCAATGAACGACATCATAAGCTTCAAAACATGATAATAAGAATCTTTAATTATTTTTGCTGAAGCTTCAAACGCATAATGAGGATCGTTTGTTTCCACCATAAGATAAGGGGCTAAAAAGTATTTTGTTGTCACCAAAACAAAGCCAATTGCTCCGATACAGACAAAAAAGCTAACTAAAAGACGTATTAGATACTTTGCGTTTTCAGTTTGATTAAGAATATCATAAAGATATGGTGACATCAGCAAAATAGCAAGTGCTGGTATTAAAAAGATAAAAAGCCAAGTGACCAAACGTATTAAAAGACTAAGATTGAAAACAACGGCTTTAACATACAGCTCTTTTGAAAAATAATAAAATATGTCAGTTATATTTGCATCTTCGCCTTTTGCGAGTGCATAATGATATTTTTTGTAGCCCAAAAAAAACGGTGAAACAAAAATCAGTGAAATGGTAATTACAATAGCCATTATACTGACTTCAATTGCATTTTCCGCCAATAAAGATGGAGGATTAGCCATGTTATTTACATGATTGTAGATAAGCACAAAAACAGTACGTAAAAAGTCAATAATTGCAATAACGCAACACGGAATCAGCAGAACAACAATCGTACTGATTACATCAGGTGCCAAACGACCGCTAGCTAAACAATTTCTTGCTTCAAGTCGGATTTTAGATTCAGGTGACAAAACGATTCCTCCAAATATGAAAAATCAGCCTTCTTTGTTAACAAAACTTTCAATTATATATCGTGGACGTGCTTTGACTTCGCTGTAAATTTTGCCTATGTAACCACCGACAACGCCGATGCAGAGCAATTGAAGTCCGCCCAAAAGCCATATAGAACCCATAATAGCTGTCCAACCGTGGACGGTGTCGCTCATAAGATAAGAAATAAGGACATAAACAAGACCCACAATACTTAACAGTGATATAATTATTCCTACGTGCGAGATGGTTTTAAGCGGCTTCACGCTGAAAGAGGTAATTCCGTCAAATGCAAGCTTCATCATCTTTTTTACAGGATACTTTGATTCTCCGGCAAAGCGCTCGTTACGGGAATAATAAACGTAATCGCTTTTAAATCCTATAAGCGGTACAATACCACGTAAAAATAGATTTACTTCTTTAAATTCGGCAAGAGCCTCTAATGCAGGCTTGCCCATTAAGCGGTAATCGGCATGATTGTAAACTATATCTACGCCTAAAAAGCTTAATATTTTATAATATCCTTGTGCGGTTCCTCTTTTGAAAGCAGTATCGGTTTCTCGGCTGTCACGAACACCGTATACAACCTGGCAGCCTTCGTGGAACTTGTCGATAAACTGATCCAAAGAGTCTATATCATCCTGCAAATCAGCATCGAGCGAAATTGCAGCATCGCAAAGATCCTTGGCTTTCATAAGCCCTGCCAACAAAGCATTTTGGTGACCGGCATTGTGTGCAAGTTTTAAGCCGCTGACATATGGATTTTCTTCATTGTATTTTTCAATCATTTTCCAAGTTTTGTCTTTGCTTCCGTCGTCAACAAAAAGAATTTTACTTTCTTTGCTTATTTTACCCTCACTGACCATACTTCCAATTTTATCTGTCAGTTGTTTTACCGTTTCCGCTAAAACGGCTTCCTCATTATAACAAGGAATAACAAAAAAAATCTTAGACATTACATTTGCTCCTTTAAACATTATATCTTAATATCTTATTAGTTATTTACTTTAATTTTATAGGTCTTACGTCGTCTTATCGGTGCGGAAAATCCTTTGCTCCAAAACAGATAACCTATAAACACAGCTGCCGCCGCACCTGTAACTGCTGCACCTGTAATAAGTCCCGGTGTTTTATACGTAAAGCAGATATTACTCGTCTGTCCTTTAGGTACCCTAACAGCCATAAATCCTATATCAACTTTTTCAATATCAGCAGGCTTACCATTTACTGTGGCACTCCAACCTTGTTCATATGGAACACTGAAGAAAACCAGTTGATCATGCTTATTATTGACAGAAATCTTTGCTGTAAATCCGTCTTTAGTGTATTTAAAATCGCTGCATGCTTCGGCTTTCCTCGCATTACAGTCGTTTTTATATTCCGTTTGGTTGTAACTGAAGCTGTTTACAAACTTATCATCCTTATGATATGCGGCTGAGGGGTCTGTAATATCAGCATATTTTTTCATTTGCTCGGGGGAGATAACCAATGCTTTTAAAAGAAGATTACTTCTTTCATTTTGAGTGCACTCGTTGTATTGGTCGGTTGTAATGAAGTTGTCAAAACAATATCCCATTGGAATAAAATCTTCGTTTTCATATATTGAAAAACCATTGGCGCTTTTTAAGTATTTCCAATCGGGCATTGCAGGGATGCCGTCAGGAATGCTTGTGAAATAGATATTATCATTATTTGCGTCAAACAGATATTTACACGAAAGGAAAGAACGAAGCGCATAATAAATCGGTTCGGGACGTGAGCCGACATCTCGAGTAACGCCGACTGTCGGATAAAAATCCATAATTGATCCGGGTACAACGCTGTGAAAAGCCTGAATCGTCGGAGTTTGCCAGAACATTCCTACGTTATCCATAGTTTGATAAAAGTCGCTGCGCATGTTGTCTTTCATTGGTAAGTTGATATCCTTGCCCTTATTTAAGCAGTATGGAATTACAAAGCTGTTGGCATCGTAAGCCTGTGATTTTCCGAGTCCGATAAAATAAGCTGAATATACAACGATAACACATCCCAAAGCCGCAATTGCACGTTTTGGGAATTTTTTAGGTTTGAGTTTTAATGATTTTATCAATACAGTAAGAATCAGCAAACTTAAAAGTGCAATAGCGACATAAATCCAGAAGCGGTCAGGATATTCCATTAATCCTATTTTGTGAATAGGATTGCCCTCATTGTCTTTTACTTGCGGAATAAGTCCTATAGCTAAAGAAATGCCGACAGTTGCAGTAAATGTCCAGCGAATGGCTTTTTTCCATTCAGCATTTGCATTCTCAAGTGAAAGTATCGTTGCAAGGCTGAACATTAACACAAGCATATAAAACCATCTGGCATAGTAGGTGGTGTTAAACAGTTGGAATGAGCTGTTTAACACCGGAACAAATGCAATAAAAATAAGCAGAACTATAAGCTTTTTCAGCCAGTGCTTTTTCTGTTGCAATAAAAATGCAACAACACCCGTACAACTGAAAATAGGCAGCCAAGCAGCCACAGAAGCCCAGTTTGCATTGTTATCAGGTGTAAAGTTAGCTCTTGCCGGGATATCCGGCGGGAACAGCATGCTTGTAGTTATTTGCATATAGCGCTGTACATCATCATATAGCAGAGCACTGTAATTTTTGGGTAAGTTATGCAGTCTCGGGTTTGAAATAATTGTCATTACCGTCGGAACAAGCAGCACAGATGCCATTGTAAACCCAATGATAATTTCAAATACCATACGCAGAAAATCTTTTAAATGAATTTTCGGGAAGTTCTTTGTTGCCATTCGCAGTATCCAGTAGATTATAACGAAAATAACTTGACCAACAAAGAAATAGTAATTCATTATGCAAGACAGGAATACCGTTGCCGCTAAAATTCCTCTTCGGCGGGTATACATGTATTCGTCTACTGCGGCTAACAAAAGCGGAAAAACAATAATTGCTTCATGAAAATGGTTAAAGAATATATTGTAGATGCCAAATCCCGAAAAGGCATATAAAATACTTCCGATTAGAGCAAAATTCTGATTTTTAACATATCTGCGCAAATATATATAAGAAGTCAATGAGGCGCAACCGAATTTTAAAATCAGCAGCGGACCCATCAGATAAGGAACTGCATTGCTGGGGAACGGAATTGTAAGCCAGAAAAACGGGCTGCCCAAAAGATAGAATGAGTATGAGCCTACCGTGTTAGCACCAAGATCTGTAGTATGATTCCATGCCCAGTTACCGCTTCGAATCGCATCATGTATCATTTGATAAAACGGAACCTGCTGAACATCAAAATCCCCGTAAAATAAAAAATAGCCTTTATTAAAAATGATAAACGGCAAAAAGAATATAAATGAAAATAACAGGCCAAATAAAAATGCTTTTAATGGATAGTTTGTTTTTTTATCGGTTCGTAATGTTTTTACGGCTGTCAAAAAATTCCCTCCAAAAAAATCCATATTTGTACTGGCGGACTTTATTAAAATCAAAATTTATTATACCACATTGATTTACAAAAATCACCTAAAAACTGGATAATAGATATAAATTAATAAAAATGTCACAATCTTATTTTTAAATAAATATAAATTTGTATTATTCGTACTGTAAACTTGAAAATAACAGTAAAAAATGTTAATATGTTTTATATTACTGTCGGATTTGGGAGGGTGTCGGAATATGAGCGGATATCATTTTTTTGCGTTGATGAGCAGAATGAAATACATAAATCGTTGGGGGCTCATGAACAATACAAAAAACGAAAATATTTGTGAACATAGTCTTTTTGTTGCAATTATTGCTCATGCACTGGTTATTATAAACAATGAACGTTTCGGTGGTAATTTAAATGCAGAACGTGCTGCCGTACTTGGTATGTTCCATGACAGTACTGAAATCATTACAGGAGATCTTCCCACGCCTGTTAAGTATTATAACCCGAAAATCCGTGATGCTTACAAGCAAGTGGAAGAAGTTGCTAAAGATAAGTTGATTTCAATGCTGCCTACAGATTTGCAGCCGATTTACGAACCGTTATTAGGAGAATCTGAAAGCGAAAAAGAATTGCTGGTTTATGTTAAAGCAGCAGATAAAATTACGGCTCTGATTAAGTGCATTGAAGAAAAACGCATGGGAAACTCTGAGTTTATTCAGGCAGAGAAAACACTTTTTAAAACGATTAATCAAATGAAAATCCCTGCTGTTAATGTGTTTATTGAGGAAATGCTTCCTTCATACAGCCTTACGCTTGATGAACAGGAATAATTTTTTTGCATTTTTGTTCATTTTGTGAATTTTTTTAAATTTCTATGTCAGAATTATACGACAGGAAATACCCATTATAATTAAAACTCATAATGACGTTCAAACAAGGAGATTGTATGGATAACAACAAAGGAATGAGACGGACGCCAAAACGAGGCTATCGTGATAACTTTGTAGATGTAAAATCATCCAATAATGCTGCTAAAAATAAAAAAGGCGCAAAGAAATCAAAAAAGATGAGCAAAAAGAAAATAATCATTAGAAATACAGTGGTTATTGTTCTTTCTATCGTTTTACTTATTAGCGGTATCGGTATGATTTATATGGACCAAGTATTAAATACCATTAAATATGTTTCACCTAAAACAACGACAAGCAGCGGCTCTACTAGCGGGACAACTCCTATTGGTGGTGCTGGTGTAAGAGGGAACAGCGGTAATCTTTTACAGTCTGACGATATTTTGAATTTAATGTTTTTTGGCTCCGACAGCGGTGACGAAAACGGACGAAGCGATTCCGAAATTCTCTTCTCTATTGATACCGTGCATAAGAAGATCAAGATGACATCTTTTATGCGCGATACCTATGTCGAAATTCCGGGATATGGCAATAATAAAATCAATGCTGCATATGCTTTAGGCGGAACAAATGGAGGCGGACCTTCCGGTGCCGCAGACCTTGCCATTCAAACCGTTGAGTCGAATTTCGGAATAAAAGTCGACGCTTATGCTATAGTCGATTTTAAAAGTTTTAGAAATATTATTGATGTTCTCGGCGGTGTTGATTTGCAGTTAACAGAGAGCGAAATAAATTATATTAACTGGCAAAGCTTTTATAACAATCAAGTAAGCACAAGACATGAGCTAAAAGATATTTTTGATCCTGAAGTTACTTCGAATAACTCCGACAGTGATTATACAAAAGAGCAACAAACAAAAACTGTTACCGTTCACCTAAACGGTCGGCAGGCATTATGGTACTCAAGAGACAGAGGGCTATCTGGTTATGATGATAACGGAAATGTAATGATTCATAAGGGTATAGCCTGTCCTACAGTAAGCGGAAACGATTTTGACCGTGTTACCCGTCAAAAGAAGCTTTTAAGCAGTGTTATGAGCCGTTTTAAAACAGCAAATTTAACTCAGATACTTGATATAACAAAGCAAGTTGGTCCATTAGTTACAACAGACCTAACAAAAGACGGAATTACAAGCCTTATTTATAATTCTTTAACGTATTTGAATTACAGCTATAATGAATTCAGAATTCCGGAAGGTGACCTTGGTGCCGGATGGTCTTACGGAACAGCTTCAGATGGAGGCTCAGTCGTACAAATTAATGATTGGGATAAAACCAGAAAAGATCTTGCAACCTTTATTTTTGAAGATTTGCTTAACAAGTAAAAACGAGATAAAAAAGAGAGCCTTTGTGGCTCTCTTTTTGTTTGGATGTTAAAGTTAAATAATACTGTTTATAAATCCTGCAATTTTTTCATTTGGATTTTGAAAGATTTTTTCTGGTACGTCATCAGCCAAAATACTGTTTTCGCCCATAAAAAGAATTCTATCGGCAACTTCTCTTGCAAAAGCCATTTCATGGGTGACAATTATCATTGTCATCTTTTCCATAGCAAGTTCTTTCATAACTGCAAGGACTTCGCCAGTAAGCTGAGGGTCGAGAGAAGATGTCGGCTCGTCAAAAAGCAACATATCAGGGTTCATCATCAACGCACGTGCAATTGCTACACGCTGTTTTTGCCCGCCAGAAAGCTCATTTGGCATAGCGTTTTCTTTATCGCTAAGTCCGACTTTCGCAAGAATTTCATGTGCTTTAACGATAAGTTCTTTTTTATCTTGCCTTTTTACAAAATGCGGTGCATAAATAAGATTATTTATGACACTTATATGAGGGAATAAATTAAAATTCTGAAAAACCATACCCATTTTGGCGCATATGCTTCGGCAAGCTTTTTTGGATTGGTATATTCCGTCTTTACAAAGTGTTTTGCCCTCAATATCGATAGTCCCGTTATCTGATTTTTCAAGATTAATTAAACAGCGAAGCATTGTGCTTTTACCTGAACCTGACGGACCGATAACAGCAATTGTTTCTCCTTTAGAAACGGTGAAAGAGACATTTCGCAGGACCTCTACATCGCCGAAGTGTTTGCATAAGCCTGCAACTTGAATCATGGTTTTGTTCATAAATAAATTCCTTAGAAGCTAAATTTCTTTTCCAGATATTTAAAAAATTGTGTGATTAAAAAGGTGAAGATCAAATAAAACACAGCAGCAACAACATAAGCTGCTGGGCTAGTGGTACGACGAACAGCATCTGTTGCCAGTGTAAGAATTTCCGTTATACTTAAAGCATAGATAAGAGAAGTGTCTTTAACTAATGTAATACATTCGTTTGCAAGCGTTGGCAAACAGACACGAAACATTTGAGGAATAATAATATGTATTGTTTTTTTAAACGGCGTAAATCCTAGTACAGATGCGGCTTCATGCTGCCCCTTCTCAACGGAAAGGAGTCCTCCACGAAAAATTTCGCAAAAATATGCGGCGTAGTTCAGCGCAAATGTCACACATGCGGCAGGGAATGGGTCAAGTGCCGCCACTTGCATTACTGCCAGACCAAAATATACGAATACCATTTGAAGCAAAAGTGGTGTTCCGCGCATAATCCAAACATAGAATCCTACAACTGCGCTAATTACAGTGTTTAAAACATCGTCGAGGATTTTAATGTGTGTATTAACAAGATTTTTCCCGGCATTACGAATTAACCCGAGTATGAGTCCCAACGGAAGGCCGAAAATCAGGGTGATAAAGAAAAGCTCTAATGTGTATTGTACGCCATAAGATAATTGACGTGCAAGATCCAAGAAAGTAAACAGATTCATATAATATTATTTATCCTTGTATTTATCGCTAATATACTTGCTTACAACGCTGTCAAGAACGAGAGCGTCTATTCTACCTACTTTTAAATCGAGGAAAGCAGAAACATTGTCAGGGTAAGATGATAGTTTGGCAATTGAAGATTTTACAGAGCTTGCATTGATAGCGTCAAGTGCTGATGAACCCTTTTGATATCCCACTTTTTTTCCTGCGAGATCTGCAACCGATTTTATGCTTGAGCCTTCAGGAACCATGATGGCCTGATAGTTATTCAGATAAGGTTTTGCAAAGAACATTGCTTTTAAACGATCGCTGTTTATTGTCAAGCCGTTCCAGATGCAGTCAATTTTATTGCTGTTTAAAGAAAGTGTAATGGTATCCCAGTCTGTCGGCTTAGGAACCAAAGTAACGCCCATGCGTTTTGCTACTTCTTTTGCAAGGTCAATGTCAAAGCCGACGACGTTGTTATTGTCATCGGTATAGCCCATAGGAGGGAAACTGGCATCAAGACCAAGTATAAGCTTTCCCTTTTCTTTAACTTTTTTCAGGGAATCATCTCCTACAGGTGCAGAGGTTTCTTTCAAGAAAGAAGCATTATGTATCATTTGGTCGGAACCAAACCACTTGGTTGAGATTTTTGCGGCAGTACCGTCTGAAATCATTGAATCAAGTTGTTTTTGAACCTCAAGACCTAATGCGATATCACCTTTTCTAAAGCCAACCCCATATTGTTCTGTTGCAAGTTTTTCATTTAAAACAACAAAATTTTGGTTATTCGCTGCTTTTTTGCAGCTTGAAAATGAAATAACACTCGTAACTACAAGTATAGCGCATAATAATGCTAATGTTTTTTTCTTCATAATTCATTTCCTCCAAATTTTAATTGATTAGCATACTAAATTGCTAATTCAATAATCCACTAAAAACTTTATATATTATACCATATTCATTTTTGGAAAAAAAGTTATATTTATAAAAATATTGCTTAAATTTAAATTTAAAAATCTTTTTGACGGAATTTAACAAATAATTACGCATTTGCATAATATAATAAATTTTTCTTTTTAGATTTATGAATGATTTTCTCTGTTTATTATATACTAATTGATACGTCCTTTTTTGTGAAGCTTACAAAAAATAGAAAAATAAAACGTAAAAAATTAGTAATTTCTATTGAAACAGATCTCAGATTTTGTTAACATATAAGTAATCAAAAGATTCAAATAAATAAATCAGTTTTTCGGATAGTTTGCCGATGAATTAAAGGAGCTGACCCTATGTCAAATAAGAAGTTTAAACATATGATCCGAAAAAACGATGATCGTTCACATCTTGATTTATTTCACAGCGGAGATAGTTTTGTAGCGTATGAGTATTTTGGAGCGCATTTTATGAACATAGACGGCATTGATGGTGTTATGTTTCGAACATGGGCGCCAAATGCGCTTTCGGTTTCGGTTGTCGGTGATTTTAACAACTGGGATAAAACAGCAAATTACATGACTAAAATCAGTGCCTCAGGAGCATGGGAAACATTCATTCCAGGGATAAAGCAATATGATATTTATAAATATTGCGTTGAATCATCATATTTCGAGAAATTGTTAAAAAGCGATCCATATGGATTCCATTTTCAAACACGTCCGGAAAATGCAACTTTGGTTTACGATATTTCAGGTTATCAATGGAACGACGAGGAATGGCTAAAAGACCGTGCTAAGAAGAATAATAAGGAAGCTCCGATGAATGTTTATGAAATTCATGCGGGTTCCTGGCGAAAATATGAAGACGGGAACTTCTTTAATTATCAGAAACTTGCGGACGAGCTTATTCCGTATGTTCTTGATATGGGTTATACGCATATTGAACTTATGCCAATAACGGAGTATCCGTTTGATGATTCATGGGGCTATCAGGTAACAGGTTATTTTGCTCCGACATCACGTTACGGTACGCCTCACGATTTTATGTTTTTTGTAGACAGATGCCATATGGCAGGTATCGGTGTGATTATTGACTGGGTTCCTGCTCATTTTCCCCGTGATGCTCACGCACTTGCTCGCTTTGATGGCGGAGCCTGCTATGAATATCAAGATTGGCGTAAAGGTGAACATAAAGATTGGGGCACGCTTGTTTTTGATTATGCTCGTTGGGAAGTTGCAAGCTTTCTGTTTTCTAGTGCTGCTTTTTGGCTTGATGTATATCATATTGACGGAATTCGTGTTGATGCAGTTGCGTCTATGCTTTATCTTGATTACAGCAGAAAAGACGGCGAGTGGGTTCCTAATGCCTATGGTGGTAAAGAAAACCTTGAAGCAGTCGATTTTTTGCGTAAGCTTAATACAAATATTTCTGAAATGTTCCCGGGTGTTTCGATGACGGCAGAAGAATCTACCGCATGGCCAATGGTGTCACGTCCTGTAGAAGAAGGAGGACTTGGTTTCCATTTCAAGTGGAATATGGGTTGGATGAACGATATGCTGCATTATATGTCCCTTGATCCTATTTATCGTCCGTTTCATCATGATAATTTGACATTTTCATTTATGTATGCATTTTCAGAGAATTTCCTGTTACCGATTTCACATGACGAGGTCGTATACGGAAAAGGCTCTCTTATAAATAAAGTTCCCGGTGACTATGAGCAAAAATTCGCAGGTGTAAAAACATTTATTGCATATATGATGGCTCATCCCGGCAAAAAACTTACATTTATGGGTTCAGAGCTTGGCCAGTTCAAAGAGTGGGATTCTCATAACGAACTCGACTGGATGCTTTTGCAATATACAAAACACCGTGAACTCAATGAATTCTTTAAGCAAATTAACAAATTCTATAAAGAGAACAGCATGTTATGGGAAATAGATTTTGATTGGAAGGGCTTTGCCTGGATTTCTCATGATGACTATACTCAGAGTGTTATTGCATTCAGAAGAGTTGATAAAAAGGGAAATGAACTGATTGCTGTTTGCAACTTTCAGCCAGTCCAACGTGTAAATTACCGTATCGGTGCTCCTGCACGCGGTACTTATAGCGAGATTTTCAGCACTGAAAGCCCTGTGTTTGGCGGATGTGGTATAACAAACGGTACGGAAATTAAAACTGACGACGAGCCTATGCATGGATTTGATCAGTCGCTGTCGTTAAATCTTCCGCCGATGTCTGTAATATTCTTAGCGAATACCAAAAAACTTCAGCCGAAAAAAAAGAAAGCGTCAAAAACAGAATAAAAAATTCAAATTGCTGTATAAGAGTAATAACAGCAGTTTCATAAATTTAAAAACACAAACTCATTCAGGAGGTTATATATGTTTCCGAAGCAAGAGGTGGTGGCCATGCTGTTGGCCGGAGGTCAAGGCAGCAGGCTGGGGGTTCTGACTAAGAAAATAGCCAAGCCGGCGGTGCCTTTCGGAGGAAAGTACAGAATAATAGACTTTCCGTTATCTAACTGCGTAAATTCTGGTATTGAAGCAGTCGGTGTATTAACACAGTATCAGCCGCTCGTTTTAAATGAATATATAGGCAACGGTCAGCCGTGGGACCTCGATTTTATGAGCAGCGGTGTACATTGCCTTAGCCCTTACGAGCAAGTTGGCGGCGCTGATTGGTACTCGGGTACCGCAAACGCTATTTTTCAGAATCTAAATTACATTGAGAGATATAACCCCGATTACGTAGTTATTCTTTCAGGCGACCATATCTACAAGATGGACTATGCCGAGATGATAAGCTTTCATAAGGAAAAGGAAGCCGACTGCACTATCGGAGTTATCAATGTGGATTTGGAAGAAGCCTCACGTTTTGGTATACTTAACACAAATACCGACGGTTCTATTTATGAATTTGAAGAGAAACCGCAACAGCCGAAAAGCACAAAAGCCTCAATGGGCATATATGTATTTTCGTTTGATAAGTTAAAGAAATATCTTATTGAAGATGCGACGGATACAAACTCCAGCAACGATTTCGGCAAAAACATTTTGCCTAAGATGCTAAGCTGCGGAGAGAAAATGTTCGCCTACGAATTTAACGGTTACTGGAAAGATGTTGGAACTATCGATAGTCTTTGGGAAGCAAATATGGATCTTCTTGACCCCAATGTTACATTGGATTTAAGCGAAGAAAATAATAAAATCTATTCTCGAAATCCTGTAATGCCGCCTCATTACGTAAGCGACAGTGCAATTATTCAAAATTCAATTGTTGCCGACGGATGTAGCATTGCGGGAGAAATTGAATTTTCAGTTCTTTTTGCAGGTGTCACAGTTGAAAAAGACGCATTAGTGACGGCTTCTATTATCATGCCTGGTGCTGTTATTGAAGAGGGAGCGGTAGTGCAGTATGCAATCGTTTCTGAAAACGCTGTGATACACAAAGGCGCCAAGGTAGGTGCAAGACCCGAGGAAATGGAAAACATGCAGGATTGGGGAATTGCTGTTGTAGGCGATAATCTTGAAATCGGCGAAAATGCCGTGGTTTCGCCAAAAGCAATGATCGACGAACATGTTCCGGGAGGTGCTGCAAAATGAGAGGAAACGATATTTTAGGGCTTATTTTGCCCAACCTCAACGAGGAACTGATTCCTGAACTAGCGGATCGCCGAACAACTGGTTCTGTGCCGTTCGGAGGAAAGTATAGGCTGATAGATTTCCCGCTTTCCAATATGGTGAATTCAGGCATTAATAATGTAGGAGTTATTACTAAGCATAATTTTTCATCGCTTATGGATCATTTGGGTTCAGGTAAAGCATGGGACCTTTCAAAACGCAGAGGCGGTTTGACAATTTTACCTCCGTACAGCAGCGGAATTAATCGTTTTGATACGGTAATAGAAAGTATCTATTCGGTAATCGGATACATCGAACACGCAACAGAAGAATATGTGCTTCTTTGCGGTTGCGATACCGTTTGCAATATAGATTACAGCCTTGTACTTGCATCGCATATTAAGAATGAAGCTGACATTACGCTCGTATATTTATATAAGGAATTGCCTGATAAATATTATGATCCGATTGTTTTGAATCTGGATGAAAATAAGCGTGCCACCGAAATTTTAATTGATCCTAAAATCGACGGCAAATGTAACTACGGAATAAACTGTATTTTAATAAAACGCAAGTTGCTTATTGAGCTTATTAGCGATTGCATGAGTAAAAACAAACTTAACTACAAACGGCATTTATTGCAATCAAATGTTGATGAATTAAAAATTTACGGCTATGAATTTACAGGGTATGCTGCGACCATTACTTCGACACTCAGCTATTTCTATGCTAACATGTCGCTTATGGATCCGATTGTTCGCCGTGAGCTTTTCAACAGAATGAGTCCGATTTATACAAAAGTTCGTGATGATATGCCGTGTAAATACGGATTGCTTTCCTCTGTTAAAAATTCTTTGGTTGCTCAAGGCTGTGTTATAGACGGTGAAGTTGAAAACAGCGTGATTTTCAAAGGAGTTACCATTGCGAAAGGCGCTAAGGTATCGAATTGTATTATTATGCAGGATACGACTATTCATGAAAACTCAAGCTTGAGTTATGTTATTTGTGATAAAGACG
>JAUZPX010000029.1 GCA_030705695.1 Bacillota bacterium | reverse complement strand
CCAAGGTCAGGAAAAAATTTGGATGAAAAGCTTGATTTAAGAGGTTCAATCTTATTTGTTATTGCTGTAGTTTTGATGTTTGGTTCAATAACTCAAGGGCAAACTGTTGGATATACAAATCCAATGATTATTTTAGGCATTGTAATATCATTCTTGTCTCTAATGGTATTTATTTCTTTAGAGAGAAAGATCACAGAGCCATTACTTCATCTTTCCATATTAAGGAGCACGTTTCTTTATCGGCAACAATATATTCGGATTTTTTAAACGAAGAACCGTAAATCTTCTTGAAATCAGCTGGTTCTCCGAGAATAACATCTGGAAGCCCAGCCGCTGCCCAATTCTTGTAATTTTGATTATTTTCAGCTTCAGTCGGAAATCTATGAACACGAAATGGTTCGCCGTCACTTTTATTATTAAGATTAATTATTATATTGTGGTCAAAGTAAGCTGCTATTGACGAAAATGCTATTAAATTAGTATCTGAGTATTTATCTGTAATTGTCCACTCTCCCATAATTTTATAATTTTGAAGATTATATTTTTTTATAAATGCCGCCGTTGTTCTGCCTGTTCCGTATGTCTGTTTTATATCGTTATATGAAGCAACCGTTGTCCAATATACAGATATAATTATACTTATTCCTGTAAGACAAATAACAGTATGCTTGAGCACTTGCACTAATTTTGGATTTTTAAAAAACTTACCCGCATAATCAAGGAAATCTTTAAGGGTTGCTTTTTCATCAAGCACAACCCAAAACCAAAACAGCAGAAACATTGTAACAATTCCGATATGATGGTTCATTAAATATGCATATGCAGAAAACACAGCAAACATTAAATACGGAACTAAAAACAGCGCTGTCTTTTTTCTGCTCTTTGCAAAAAATACAATTATTGCCATAATTGCTGCTCCGAGTATTACACCTGAATAATATAAAAAACCGCTTAATTGTTGAAAACATAATAAATCGTAATTAAAATAGCTTTTATAAAATGTTGCATCGGCAGGTAAAGCAGTAATCGCATAAAGAAAACGCTCGAAAAGATTATTAAGTTTCATCCCTCCGACAGGCGGAGAAGAACTGTTCAAAGTATCTGAGTACGGTAATGCAACAACTATGCAAAATACTCCAAACACTAAAAGTGCAAAAAGTGAAATAATCCTGTAATCTGTTATTATTTTTGAAAATTTCCCAACTAAAATTCTTTTCTTAATCAATTCTCCGACCCAAACAAGAGCAATTCCTGCTGCAATAACTGTTCCGTATATGCATGACGCACATATTAAAGCAAGTGATATCGCAAAGCGAAACGGATGTTCATTTCTCGTTTTATAAAACATTGCAGATAATACAAAACCAAGCATCATCATGCTATATGTTCGTGAAATTACTCCGTACTGATAAAAGAAAAAATAAGTAAACGGTATTGTAATTCTCAAGGCAAAAGGAAAAGGAGATTTAAAAATAATCAACCACACGGAAACAGCACATAGTGCAATTGAAACAAATTTCAGCCCGAATTCAACAGGCATTCCGCTTCTTGCAAACGGAAGCAATAAAAGAGACCAAAACGGAGGATGAACTTCATAATGAGGGATTAAAAACAATAAATCTTTAATTGATGCGCTTCGTGCAATTAACCATGCTTGTGTTTCGTCAAGCCACGGTTCATGAAAGCTTGAAACAAAAACAATCGACGCAAGAAAAATGACAAATGTAATCGTTTCTATAATCTTAATTAAAGATTGATTTGTTAATCTGCCAAAAAACGTGTTCTGTGGTTTCCCTTTAAAAGTCATCATTATTTTTTTACCTTTCATTATTTATCATTGACGAACCAACTTTATATACTAAAAAGTATTTTTTTAATTTATCCGAAATTACTGTTTCTTTTATAAATGAAGGCGTTTTATTATTAAGCAGCTCACTGTAAAAACAAGACTTACCGGTGTACTTTGCAGCAGGTTTTGCAACCAGAATCCATTTAACATTTCTTTCTTTAAGCATATGTTTAATTTGATTATCATCTTTTAAATTCATCAAATTATAATGATAAAGAATTCCGTCTGCATTTCTTTGATATGGAGTTGCAATTACACTTAAATTTGTTCGATACAAAATTTCGGGGCTATAATTAACTTCCGTATCGATAATATCTCCTGATTTAAATATATTCGGATTGTTTTTAATCCACGCACAAAGGTCACGTGTAGGATAATCAATAGAATCGTTGCTTACCGTTGTGTTTGAAATTGGTATAGCACTGCAAGCAACAGGAATCAAAATAACAGAGACCAGAACTGCTGCATTAAGCAATGTTCGTACAGCCTTCAATTGAATTTTACTGACTTTTTCTGTAACTATTGCAACTCCTACGGCTGTCATCAGATAAAGTATTAAAAACATATAGCCGTTCCAGCGAATTTGAAAAACAGTTAAAGTAAAAAACACAAAAAAGCCTATTATAAATACAAAAAAAGGATTTAATTCAGATTTCTCAGTGCTTTGTTTAAAATGACCGCCAACAAACCAAATAACAGCAGAAGCAGCGGCAAACAA
This sequence comes from Bacillota bacterium, assembly GCA_030705695.1. GTDB lineage: Bacteria > Bacillota > Clostridia > Oscillospirales > Acutalibacteraceae > JAUZPX01. The sequence continues at coordinate 17,086 of JAUZPX010000029.1, read as the reverse complement.
TATTGTAGCTGTAACGCTTAACATATATTGAAAGCCTTGCTTATATAAAGGTTGCATTTCAATAATTTTGTCAAGCCAAATCGGTATGATTGCAGGATTAACATCAACAAAAGGTCCGTGAAATAATTTCGGAACCCAAAGAATAAGTACAATAATTAAAGTAAATAAGCCACAAATTGTATTTAAAATGCGTTTTAATAGAGTATTGCAATACTTGTTGCATACATACATTAAGCTTATTACAGCAAAAACAACAAAAAACAGTATTGCATGTACTGCAGATATTTTATCGTATTCCCAAACAAGCCAACTTGATGGTGTGCGCTCCAACGCTATTGATACAATAATTGAAACTAATAAAGTTAAACTATACTTTCTGAGCCTGTTAAGATAAAATCTTCCATAAACAATCCAAGCTAGTCCTATACAAGCAAATATTAAAGCAACGGTCACCATACTCTCAATGCTTACCCAAATTGCAAGTCCTGAAATCACTCCGCCAACAATAGAATAATACTCAGGATATTCTTTTTTCAGCATGCGAAATAAAATACCGATCTGCAAAATAAAAAGAGTTAACAGTAACGAATGGTGGTCAGGATCACCTAAAACAAACATTCCAAAAAATCCAAAAGAAAGCGTAAGTATTACAGCCGCAAAAAATCGGCTCATTCGGCTAAAATAAGGTTTTAGCGCCCAGCATGCTGCTGCAAGCGCAAAAATCCCAAGTAATGTGTTCATAACAAACGCCCAGTACTCAAGCCCTCGGTTAAAGCCTACAAATGGTGAAAGAACATCGGCACCAACTAATAACATAACATCAAGAGGACGGGACCAATGAAGCGTTTCGCCAACCGGGGCATCGCTTCTCATAATAGTAGAATCATACCAATTGTTCGTTCCATGCAATTCATCAACTCGAACCATTCTCATGAAGCTGTCTGTATCTCTGAAATTATCATTCTTATAACACGGATTAATCTGAAAATTAGCCGTTTGCAAAATCATCCAAAGAACAGAAAGCATTATAAAAAACACGATAAACTCTTTTTTTGTTATTCCGTGTTTTATTTCTTTATCTGAAGATTTATTTAAAGTCATGGCTTCTTCCTCTTTTAATCATTATAGATTTTATAATTACCATATTTATGAGAAATAAAATTCTTAATAATTTACTTTTATATTTTAGATTGCTTCCAAATAATGGAAGTTAACTAAAAATATTGAATTCCTTATCGCCTTGTTTTACAATATGCATATAAAGAGAAAATGGGGTGATTCTAATGAAAAAGCTCATTAAAAATGAAGATGGTCAAACAATGATTATCTTTGTTTTCGTACTTGTTGCATTAATAGGATTTGCTGCATTGGTAGTTGATTTAGGAATGGATCATGTTACAAAAGGAACCATGCAAAAGGCAGCAGATTCCGCAGCCCTAGCCGCATCCCAGGATTTAGATATTTCTGCAAATACTGCTATAAACACAGCAATTACATATGCTCAAAAAAACGGTTTGAAATCAACTGTAAACGGTGTAACTGAATCAGGCGATACAATAACGGTAACAACTCCATATAATGGAGACGCTACGAAAATAGAGGTTACATGTAAAAGAAAAGTTAATTATTCTCTTGCAGGGGTATTGGGACTATCGAGTGCAAATATATCCGCACATGCAGTTGCTCAAAGAACCGGAGTAACTAGCCCTGCTTTCAATTACACATTGTTCTCCGGCCAAGTGGACTTGGAAATTAACGGTAATAAACACATTATAGACGGCGATGTATATGGCAAAACCGGGGTAAATATATATGGAAATCAGTCAGAAATTAACGGAACTGCTGTAAGCGGCAACAATATTTGTAATGTTCCTCCTGGTACTACTGTCGTTAAAAATACAGTTATAGATTTTCCGGATTTAACCGGACTTATTAGGTCACAAGCTACCGTGTATACACAAGCACAGATTAATGCTTTAATCAGCAGCGGTCAAGCTATTAACGGACCAATTTATGTTGACGGTGACCTGACTATAAACGGACGCATTAGAGGAACTGGGATCATTTATGCCAGCGGAAATATTATTATCAGCCCCTATCAGCAGCCGACAGATTCAATTATTTTTTGTACTGGCAATGACTTTACATTTAATGGCGGCAGCGGACTAATTTATGGGGTTTTGTATGCTCCCAATGGAGGCTTTACAAATAACGGCGGACCAAACGGCGAAATATACGGAAGAATTTTAACCAAAGATGCCATTGTAGATAACGGAGCCAAGTTTAGTCTTCACTCAAGCACAAATGATATAAACGGTTTAAGCACTTTAATTACAACAAAACTCGTTGAATAATTGTTAGCTAAAAGATGCTTAACTTAGCGGAATGCCAAATATGGCACTCCGCTTTTTTCTTGCAGTTTTTATTTTAATATAAAAATAATTTATTCATTATCCATGTTTTTAATTATTTCAGAAAGAGATTCACGAATGTTATCTATTTCGCTGCGCATTTTTTGCTCAGTTTGAAATATATCTACTTTCATTTGGGATTCTATCTGCTTTTTTTGCTGATGCAGATTGTTGATTTCATTTGTAAGAGAAAAATTCTTGCTTTTCAAAGATGAAACCATTGCTTTTAGGTCATCAACAATTTGCATAGTGCTGTTTGATTCGGTTTCATAGGAATCAATTTTAGAAAGTAACTCATTATTTGTTTGGGTAAGCGTCATAATCTTATTTTCATATTCTCTGAACTTAGTATCCAGCGATACAACAGAAAAATCATCCGCTTCGCATTCTTCGGAAAGGCTGCCCATCAACCTGTTTTTGAAATCATTTATATTAGACTCACAAGCTCTAATTTGTTCGTCACGTTCTGCGATTACTTCATCTTTTTCTTTTAGTTGCTTTTCGTAATTGTTAATCGTTTCAATATATTTTGAAATTTCTGCTTTTAAATTGCGGTAATCTGCTTCACGTTTATTAAATTTATTTAATAATTCATCACGTTCTTTTACAGCAACATTATAAGACTGTGCGAATTCTTCTTGCTTTTCCATTAAAACCTTTTCTACGTGATGCAAGTCCTTGATTTTTTCATTAAGCAGCGCATTTACTTCTTTAACGCTATAACCTCCAAACATGCTTTTTTTAATCGAATGGAGATTTTTCGTTTCATCGTCCAATACAAATTCATCATCTTCTAACATTTCTAACATTAAATACAGCCTCCTAAAATACTAAATATCCATAAAACTTAAGCTCATATCCGGACATAACTCAAATTTTTGCGAAACACCGCTATTAAGCTCCAAAACATTCACCGCTGAAGAATAATACTTTGAGAAATGCCCTGGTTTTAAATTTGATTCGATAGCAACGATTTTATTCTCTTTATTAATGAAAACAACATCAATTGCAAATCTCATACCAATGCAATGAACCTGACGGCAGCGTTTGATTAGCAGTCCTTGATTATCCGACATCGACGGCGTTGACAGCAATCCTACAAGACGCGAAAAGAAGTTATCGGCAACTCTAACATCGTCTGCAATTGTATTATTCCCGCAACATATCTTAATTCTCATAGTATCATACCTTTTATTCATCTTATTTAACAAATTCTTGAACAATTTGAATAATTGTCGGACCGAGCAAAACAATAAAAATCACAGGAAAAACAAAAAGGAGCATAGGAATAAGAATTAAAACGGGTGTTTTTGCGCCCTTTTCCTCTGCAATTTGCTTTCTTTGGGCACGAAGCTGTTCACTTTGCGCTCTCAAAACCGTCTTTATAGGGATTCCCAGTTGATCAGATTGAATAACTGCAGTTGAAAATCCTTTCAATGCAGGTACATCATTGCGTTCTGCAAGATCTGACAATGCTTTTCTTTTCGGCTTGCCCATTTGTATTTCACGGTGAAGAACAAGTATTTCATCAATTAACGGACCGGAAAGATATTCTGCCGCCCGCAATAATGCAGCGTCAAAACCAAGCCCGGCTTCTATGCTTACGCTTAAAATTTCCATAAGGTCAGGAAGTTGATGCAAAATTAAAGATTGGCGTTTCTTTATTTTGGATTTCAGATAATATCTTGGAATTAACACAGCAACAATTAAACCTAAAAAGACAATCATAAGTTTTATAAGAGAATCAACGATTATAATATTACTGACTATTAAAGATATTGATATTACCGAAATTGCAATTATTACTCTGATTGTTGAAAATGAGCTTGCAGACATGGCTATTCCCGCTGATTTTAAGCTTGTTTCGAGCTTGTTTGAATTATCATTAAATGATTTTTTGCTATCCGTTTTTGGTATTACTTTTATTAAAGTAGGTAATACCTTTTTAGATAATATATTACTAACTGATTTGAAGTAATTTACAAAAAAACGCTCAAAAAAGCTTTTGTTCAGCTCTTCTTCATATGAACTGCGATTCGTAACGCTTATCATCTTCAAACGGCGTTTAATTGTATCCTTTTTTTTACCATATTTATAAAAAATTGCCGTTACTAAAAAAAATACAAATAGACCGGCACTTATAATTAGTTCCATATTAATATAAAAGCGTTTTCAAGCTAAAAACAGCTTTTTGCCTCCGTTTATTAAAATTTAATATTAGTTATTTTTCGTATTAAAAGGAAACCGATTGTTTCTAATATGAGGGCTACGAAAATCATTATTCGGCCTAATGACGTCTCAAAAAAACAATGTATATATGTAGGATTAATAAGCATTAGAATTAAAGCAATAACAACAGGAAGAAATCCTATAATCATTCCTGATGTTCGTCCTGTGGCAGTAAGTAATTTTATATTATCTTTAAGTGCAAGACGTTTCTTAATTGTTTCTGAGATACCAAAAAGCATTTCAGACAGATTTCCGCCAACTTGACGGCAAATAATAATGGATGATACCGCCAAAGAGAAATCTTCACTACCGATACGCTTTGCCATATTATAAAGAGAAACATCAATCGATGTCCCCCACTGAACTTCGTTAAGCACGCGCTTGAATTCGCTTGCAATAGGATCTGGCATTTCTTTTGATATGCTTGAAATTGCTTGAGTAAAAGACAATCCCGAACGCATACAGTTGCAAATTACCGTTAATGCTTCAGAAAGTTGAGATTCAAACTTAGCAACCTTTTTCTTCTTGGTTCTGTTAACAAAAAACGGAGGAAGTGCAATGCAGCAACACATAAGTGCAATTGCAGGAATAGGGTCCGATACAAAAAAGAAAAAAATTGTTGCAGGTAAAAAAGAAATGAAAACCCAAAGAAGTAAAAACTCGTCTGGGCGTATCATTATTCCTGATGCCTGCAGTTGACTTTCCAGCACCTTTAGATACTTGTACTCACGCTTTTTTTTATACGTTCTTCTTTGATATTTTATTTTATTTTTCTTAACGTTTATAACTGCTGGCGGTGCTTCATTTGTACCGCTTTTTTTGACTTTTTCTGCACGTTTTAAAATTTCCGTTTGTTTTTTAAAGAAAATCGCAGCAATTGAAACAACAACAAAAAAAGTCATTGCTGCTGCAGAAAGAATTAATAAAACAGAATACATAACTCATGCTCCTTAAACCTGCAAAATAAATCAAAACTAACTAACTTATGAAAAATAAATCTTGCAGTAACAGATAAATTTATTCCTTAAACCAATCCAAATTTACGGTTACACCGTTATTTTTAATTTTTTCAAGACATTTCGGGTGAACTCCTGTTGGTTTAAAATGACCAATAAACTTCCCGTTTGCATCCATAGCACCTGATGTTTCGTAAACGAAGATATCCTGAGTAGTAATAACATCGCCTTCCATGCCGCAAAATTCGGTAATACTTGTTATCTTTCTCGTTCCGTCACGAAGCCGAGATTGATGTACTATTAAGTCAATGGCAGACGACATTTGTTCACGAATAACTTTAGAAGGCAGTTCTGTTCCAGCCATCATTACCATTGTTTCAATTCTTGAAATGGTATCACGAGGTGAGTTTGAGTGAGTTGTCGTCATGGATCCGTCATGACCTGTATTCATAGCTTGAAGCATATCTAATGCTTCGCTGGAACGAACCTCACCGACAATAATTCTGTCAGGACGCATTCTTAAAGCATTTACAACAAGGTCTCGAATTGAAATATGACCTTTACCTTCAATATTTGCAGGACGTGTTTCGAGTGTTATAACATGCTCTTGCATTAATTGAATTTCGGCTGCGTCTTCAACTGTGACAATACGCTCATCCGGTCTGATAAAACTTGAAAGAACATTAAGAAGCGTTGTTTTACCGCTTCCTGTTCCGCCTGAAACAATAATATTTAAATTACCTTTAACGCAAGCTTCCAAAAAACTCGCCATTTTGGGAGAAAGAGAATTAAATCTAATTAAATCATGGTAGCTAAGAGGGGTTTTTGAGAATTTTCTTATAGTAATTACTGGCCCTACTAACGACAATGGCGGGATAATTACATTAACACGTGAGCCATCATTTAAGCGGGCATCAACCATCGGGCTTGCTTCATCAACATGGCGTCCTATGGTTGAAACTATTCTGTCAATAATGTTCATTACATGCTCATTATCACGGAATTTTATATCTGTCAAAACCAATTTGCCTTTATTTTCTATATATACCATATATGGTCCGTTCACCATTATTTCACTGATTTCAGGATTTGAAAGCAATGGCTCAATAGGTCCATATCCCATTATGTCATCATAGATCTCATCAATTATTTTTTGGCGGACACCACGCTGTAAATTCGGTGCCTCTGTAGAAAGAATGTCGCTGATTACCGAAATAACAGTTTGTCTTGAGCCTTCATTTCGTTCAAGTGTATTTATTGTTTCAATGGCAAGATCTTGAACTCTTGCTTTTAATAAAGCATTCGAATCGATTGAAGGCATTGCAGCCGACTGTTTTGTTCTATTTTCTTGAATCTTAACCGTTTCACTATTAATATTCTCAGAAGCGTTTTCTTCGTTGTTTCTGATTTGTTCCATTCGCTTTAATAAACTCATATGGTTTCAAACCTCTTTTTAACTCTGCTTTGTTACATTATAAATTTAAAATCTAAAGCCTATAGATAAGTTCAGATATTGATTTTGCAATCTTGCTTTTTGGATACAGCTGAACAATTGGAATCCCTCTGTTTAAAGAAGAAAGCGCCGCTGCCCAGTCGCAAGGTAATTCATGCAAGATACTCATTTCAAAAAATTGTTCTATATATTTTGAGTTAATCGTACTTTTTTGGCTACGACTAATCACAATTTGAATTTTTTCTTCAAGGTGAAGAACTTCAAAAATCATTAAACTTGTCTTTGCGCTATGCAACGAGGATATCGTCTGATCAACTATCATTAAAATTGAATCGCTGTTTTCAAGCGCTGTAATTGTTACCTCTGATAGAGAAGCCGGGCAATCAATAATTATATATTCATAAAACGGGCGAACAAGGCTGATTATACTTTCAATATGCTTTGCAGTTACATATTCAGCATACTCAGGACTTTTGGTTGAACTTAATAACTGAAGGCCGGATACATGTGTTGAACAATAGCCTTTAATAATTTCAATTGAGAGCTTGTTGTTTTCTTGCACTAATTCGGCAATGCCTTCTTTTGAATCTAGATCAAGAAAAAGATTTGCGTTTCCAAATTGCAGACAAATGTCAATCAGCAAAACCTTTTTTCCCTGTTTTGCAAGGCTTACACCCATATTTGCAGCAATCGTTGTTCTGCCAATGCCCCCTGAACCGCTAAAAATAGAAATAACTTTTGATTCATGAACTTGCTCTGAATACCCAGTAGACCTAGACGACTCAAAATTATAAACATCTTTAACAGCTTCAATCGGATTAAATAGGGAATTAGGAGTTATTACTCTTTTTACACCCGAGCTCATTGCTTTTTCAAGAGTATCAAGATCCATATTTTCAGCAATTAAAAGCACAGAGCAAAGCGGAAGCGAATTGTAAATCTTTGATGCTACTTGAAATGCTGTTTCTTTACAATATTCGTAATCTATAACAGCTACGGCACAATTAAGCCCTGCGGCTTTGTCAACTGCCGAGTTATCGCAAGTTGCATAACCGACAACCGCAATTTCTTCATCATTAAGCAAAAGCCGTATATCATACCTGCGAGATTCTTCATCTGTTATAACAATTGTTTTAATTTTACCCATAACAAGCTCCATGTACCGTAAATTCGCCAGAAAAAAATGTAGAAAACAATTTTATGGAAAATTCAACTCGGTTGTCGCTTTAATGGCGAGCGACACGCCATTTATTATTCCATATTTAAAAATACTTGTTTTATTTTGATGGCACGCTGAAAGTCGTATTATCCGATGAAGAATCGGTTACAGGACGCAAAGTAATACGAATTTGCCCGGTTACCAACGCATAATTTATCGCTAAAGCCTGCTTTGTTGTTACAAGAAGTGTTAACGACTGATAATTTGACGGTGACTGAACAGTCTGATTTTGTGCAGAGCTTGTTGAACCATCTGAACTGGTAGATTGAGGCTGAGCTGCTACAACTTGGTTTTGATCACTAGTACCAACTTTAATAACCTTTACCTTCTGGCAAAGATAAGACGGAACTTGTGCCGTCGTACCGTTTGATTGTTTCTCAGCAAGAATTTGAATAATATCAATATTATCGTTTGTTTTTATGTATCCGCCTACACCGGAGTTGGTGTCAACCGAAATTGTAATTGCTCGCATACCGTTTGGTAATTCATAGCTAAGTCCAACAGAAGTAGCATTACCTATTGCACCAAGACGAGATCTGCTAACTTGTTCACCTGCAATTATTTTATCAGTTGCAACCATTCCAACAACTGACTTTATGTCTGAACAATACGATGGAACAGTTGCCCCGTTTGGAATCTTTTCAATCTTAACCATTGATTGCGTAATTAATGTATTGGAAGGTATATCAACATTCGCAACAACTACATCGGTAGCTTCAACCGAATCATAAACAACGGTTTTTTCAGTGTTATGCATATAAACATATACAAATACTGCCGTTAAAACGGCACAAATAAACGCCAAAAAATAAATCTTTTTCATTTGTACAAAGCGCACCTGAATTCAAAACAAATTGCTATTAAAAAATAGATGGCAAAGCGTTTTTTAGTAATCAGGCTGCGCAATCACCTCACTTATAATTAAAAAATAACTCTTCAGAATTAATATTATATTTAAAGCAGCTGTAACTATAAACAACTTCAACAAAAAGCTATTCATCAACTGCCAGTTTTTCTCGATTTTATATTAAGTATATTTGCTATTATGACATCTTCATAGTTGTTGAGGATTTAAGAGTTATGGCGTTATTAAACGCAAAAACATTGGTTAACGGGCCTGGCGGAGTAACATTTTCATTTATTGAAATAGTGACATTTCCTGTCGTACCTGACGAATATGTAATGGTTATCGTTAAATTACTTTGAGGGACATTGGGTAATGCCGAATAAATTTGAGATTTAATTTGATTTTGGGATGTTTGACTATTATCAAGTGTTATAGCATACCTGGCACCAATATTACTGGCATCATCAAGCTGAATTTTAGAATGATAAATCCAGCCAAAATCTATAATACCTAAAATCAGTAAAAGAAGAAGCGGAATAACAAGGGCAAATTCGACCATGGACTGCCCTTGCTCTTCTTTAAATTTTGATAATCTTTTGCCTTTCATAATTTTCGCCTCACTTTTTGGTATGCAAATTTAGACATAATAGTACACAAAGGCTATGGGAAAACTTGGAAATAAAATATATACTCAATATCAATAAACATACGGCTTGATAAAACAACTCCGCAGTCTACAGTTAGAAGTAAATATAAATCTCAAGCTTCCCCACAGCCATTTGTGTAGACTTTTATTGATTAGGCAGGAATATTATTTGATGTAGTATTGAACATATTGGCAATCTTCGGACCAAGAATTATAAGTGCAGCAATAACAACGATTGCAATAAGAGCAATTATAAGCCCGTATTCTACCATACCTTGTCCATCTTCACTTTTAATATCCTTAAAAAATTTCTTTAACATGGTATTTTCCCCTTTATGTATTATTTAAACATGATTATTATGTAAAATACAACGTTATGCAGGGAGATTGTTTGCAGTTTTATTGAACATATTAGCAATCTTCGGACCAAGCGTTACGAGTGCAACAATAACAACAATCGCAATAAGAGCAATGATGAGTCCGTACTCTACCATACCTTGTCCGTCTTCACTCTTAATGTCTTTAAAAAATTTCTTTAACATAATAATTTCTTCTCCTTTTAATATTTTTTTACAATAACATTGCGTTAGCTAGGAATATTGTTTGATGTTTTGTTGAATAAATTAGCAATCTTCGGGCCAAGCGTTACGAGTGCAACAATAACAACAATCGCAATAAGAGCAATGATAAGTCCGTATTCAACCATGCCTTGACCATCTTCGCTCTTAATGCTATTAAAAAATTTCTTAAGCATTAAAATCTCTCCTTTCATTTAGTAATAATTACCATATATGCATTTTAGATGATACGCAAATTAAAAAACAATGGAATTGCATTCGCTGATAAACTGAAAATTATAAATGCAACAAAACCGCCGGTAGATAAAAACGGTCCTAACGCAACATGCGATTTCAAACTTCCTTTTTTGCTGATATACAGGTAAATTGTGTATAGAAGCAAAAGTACAATCATAACTATTGCAGTGATAATAATTCCTGAAAAACCTGCAAAAAATCCAATTACAGCAGCTAATTTAATATCCCCCATCCCAATATGCACACCAAAAAGCGATGGAATTTGAAAAATTATAAATACTGCAACCATAACTATTATCGAACTTATAAACAGCCCAAAATCTTTATCTATACAGATATAAATAATTCGCAAAGCAAGCAGAGCAATTAAAAGACTATTTGGAATCTTGCGGATAAGATAATCTATTACAGACAGACAAATCAATACAGAAAAAAGAAGTTGAGCTTCAAAACATCGTAGAAAATTCATATTCAAAACAAGTCCAATTAACACAAACGAAACAGCAAAAGCAGCTATCCAAAAAATATAAGAAAAACGTGATGATATTATTAAAGCATTATAATCTTTGCTGGTACGACGAGAAATCAGCTTTTTTGAAAGTATCAACGATAAATAACCAAAAAGAGCCCCAATAAATACAAATGCAAGTAACAGCATTCAGTTCCTTCTCCCTGTAAATAAATTAACAACCTCATAGCCAAATTATCATTATGTTATATGACTAATTATGCCGTAATTATATAAACGTTTTTGGTTAATGTCAATAAAAATTGACCCATTTTCACCAGGAAAATTATGGAAATTATTGCCCTTTTTTGATATGAAAGACTTGAAAAATATAACAGTAAACAAATAAATTTATACAATTTTGAGGATATTGTCAAATTTTTCGTTTAAACATACAAAAAGAGAACAGATAATATGACAAAAAAAACACCCCGATTTCTTTTGAAATCGGGGTGTTTTTATGCAATTATATAACATATGACTAATAAGCTTACCCATTATATGGAATTGTTTTGCTGCCTATATCTGACGATGCCAATAATTTTGCCAAATATTTTTGAATAAGCGTGACATCTTTTAATGCCACAATTCCGTCTTCGTTTGCATCTGAAGCAGATAATGCACCAGGTGTTAATGATGTCATTTTTGCAAGATATTTTTGAATAAGCGTTGCATCTTTTAGATTAACACTTCCGTCAAGGTTTGTGTCTCCTAACAAGACCTGCCCTACATTTATCGTAACTTCTGCAGAATATCCGCCTTCATCGGTCGTTACTTTTAATGTCGCTATACCTGCATTTTTGCCCCTTACAACACAGGTGTTATTATCTGAAGAGTCTATAACTGCAATATCTCCGTTTGCCAAAGTACCTGTAAGTTGCCATTTTACGTTTTTGTTTCCTGCTGTACTCGGGTTAACAGTTACAGTAAATGTAGCTGTTTGGTCAACTCCGATTAACGTTGATGACGGCAAAATAGATACGCTTTCAACTGAATCTGACGGATAAGGTACAGAATTATCAGTAATTATGACTCTGTTCGTTGGCAATACACCATATGTTATACCTAAATCCAAAAGGAACTTCTCGTTTTCAACTGTTCCGTCAGAGGTCTGCATACTGTCACACATGATTTTATCTGTATAGATCGGGTCTGATAAAGAAGATGTATCAACCTGAACTTTTGTACCTGTTGGCAGTGTTTTGGTGAATTTACTGGAAATGTCATATGCGTCTAAAGGAGCAGACAAATAAAACTGTCCTTTATATGAATCAGAAACATTCGTGTATAGTTTGCCGTTGCCGTTTATTCCGCCACGAAATACATCAACAGAGCAATAAGGTTCAACTGTAAAATCTTTATTTAGAATATTAAAGTCAACATACCCTGCATTTAAATGACCGCCTTTGTCACGGAAATATATGTATCTAATATTATCGTTTGTGCTCTTATTTGATACACTTTGATCTTTATAAATAAACACAGAATTAGAATAGAGCTTATCATACATTGGGTCCGCCTCTGAAAATGCACCGTTTGAATCTACAGTTTTTGACCAATAAACATCAACCGAATTCACAGTGTCTTTCGGTACCAATACAGCCACATGGCTTTGTCCTGTGAAGTTATCCCATTCATTATCACTTGTTGTTTCAAAATGGTTAAAGCCTTTATATGCTTTATCGTCAGTTGGCGTACCGTCATTGTCGACATCGAAACTACCGTCGGTACTGCTTGCCGTGCTATTTGCAACTTGGTCAAATGCCCAGTTATCGGGTAATTTATGTGCGATATTGCCGGCATACCCTGTTGACATATCACTGACAAAGCTACTGGTTGTGTATCCTTGCGCTGAGGTCAAAATACATGCTTGCCTAGAGCCGTAGATTCCGATTTTAAACAGGTTTCCGTTTTTACTTGTATAATCACAGATACCATGAAAATACGGAATAATCATGCTGTTCACTTGGTCATCAGAAAAATCAAAATCAGTCGCAAAATAAATATATTCACCACGAGGCGTACCTAAACTTTTCGCAACCGAGAACGCCTTTTCAGCATCTTTATATCCTTGATCATAGTTATAATATACAAGACTCAGACTTGCAACGTCGGGTATATCTGGGTGCTGCTTGAAATAATCTTTATAATCTTGATAAATAAGGAACAAATTAAGTCCTGAATCAAAAATATCTTTCATTTCGGAACGCAATAAGTTCTTTGCAACACTTGTGTTTTTGACGAGAACGCTATTTCCGTTATCGTCATAAACATTTTCATCCATTATCAAGTCGCCTGTTAAGTATCTTCCAACAGTATCGAAACCTTGTGCTTTTAGCGACTGTGCTTTTTCTTTTGTAAGCCGCTGCCATGTATCTGTTGCAGTAACGGTTCTGTCAGGGTTACCTGTACTTACAAGTAATCCCATCCATTCATCAACTGTAACTTTCTCTGTAGCTTGCAAACCTGCAAATTGTTGGAACATTTTAATTTTTGAGATTGTATCGGCATCCATGGTACCGCTGAAATTTTGAACAGTTGACGCATTAATATTTGCATAATAGCAATATAAACTGTATTGAAGCAAATATGTAATTCTTTTAATAGCGGCTGTTGAATATGTATTGCCGTTATAGTTTTTCTGTGCACCTGAATACGGAATGTCAGGGCAAAGCCTTTTTGTTGTTGGACCAAAATTCGGGTCATCTTTATCTGTTATATCGGTTGGTATTCCTTCTTCCATTTGCAAAGCATAAATGATAGACCTTACAGTACTCGGTCCATAAACGCCGTCTGTGGGTTGAATACCCAAATATTGCAAATAGTCTCTATTTATATTTTGCTGAATTGTTCTGATATTTTGGTCATATCCATAAGCAGCCGGTTTATAAACTTCTACGGTTAATATGGCGGCGCAAATGGTCGGAGTTGCTTTATCAACAATTTGTGTACTTGTTAATCCTGCATCGCTTTGCAAAGTTTTGATTTGTGTTTGAGTAGTTGCATCAAACACTCCGTTTACCTTAGCGGGGTATGCTTTACAACGCAACGCATATTGCAGAATTTTTACCATATTGGAATTATTTGCTTTGCCGATTTCAAAAGTAGGGCATGCAGCTGTAGTTAACGGTCCAAAAAAACCTGTAATATTATCAGATGAAAAATCGTAATTTTTTACTAATTCAATTTGAAAGGCTTTTGTCAATGCTTCATAAGTTGCAGAATATGAGGTCCCATCAGCAGTAATCTGTGTATATCCTTGTGCATTTTTATATGTAGAGTTTAACCAATTTTGCGCATCAAGAACATCTTGATGCGGACTAGCCAAAACTTTGCTGGCTTTTGCACCTGTTTTATAAGATAAAGCTGTACCTGCAAAAGCATTTAGCGGTGCTGCAAGCAGCATGGCTAACACAAGTGTAACGGAAACTAAACATTTGAACATTGTTTTTTTAATCATAAGTTTTAACCTTTCATTAAAAAATAAGTGCATAGCCATAAGGAATTCGAAATATTTAATACATAATAAATTCTATAATAATTTTTTGAACAGAGTAATAATTATTTAATAACTTAATAATAAAGATATTTCTTAATTTATACATTATAACGTGGAACTTGTCAACAAGCAATTAATGTTTAGAGCGCAATTATAATGAAAAATAATATTGATTTTTATAGAAAATATGTTATAATATTCCTATCCTGCAATGGTGCAACCTTTGCAGGAATTTTTTATTTTTTAGGGAGAAAATCGTTATGCCTGATTTTGAAAACGGAGATATTTTTGAAGAACGCTTTCAAATAATCAAAAAGCTCGGAATTGGCGGATTTGCAGGCTCATATCTTGCACTTGATTTGCAAACGCAAGAAAAAGTAGTTCTGAAAATGCCAGATGTAAGTCAACTAGGCGACCCTGCTGTTTATGAACGATTTAAACGTGAACTTTCAATAGGTAAACTTCTCGTTCATCCTGATTTGCCTGTTGCCATATCATTTTCAGACGGAACTCCGCCATATCTTGTACTTAAATATTTTGAGGGCGACACACTTGCATATTTGCTAAACAAAGGTAAGAGCTTTACTGTTGAGCAGTCGATCGATATGGTAGCAAATCTTCTCGATGCATTGCAGTACTGCCATGAAAAAGGTGTTTTTCACCGTGACATAAAACCTGAAAATCTTGTTCTTGGTACAGACGGACATTTGAAAATTATTGATTTCGGTATCGCAGTTATGGAAGGCGGCCCAAGGGTAACATGGCGAGGTTTTTCAGGTCTTATCGGCACGCCTGAATATATGTCACCCGAGCAGATAAAAGGTGAGCGAGGAGGCGCAAAAAGCGATATTTATGCCGTTGGCTGCCTTTTGTATCAACTAATAGCATCAGAGCCGCCATTTACCGGTGATAATCCGATGACTACAATGTATCAGCATCTTTCGCAAGATCCGAAACCTCTAACATCTATAAACAATAAGCTTAATCCCGCAATATGGGCATGTGTTAAAAGGGCAATGAGACGCAGAAAAGAAGAAAGATATTCAAGCGCTGCCGATATGGCAAGAGACCTGCGCAACCTTGATAAAGTAAATCTTGATTATATAAACAAAGATGACCCTCCCATGGTGACCATATCAAAAAACAAGAACTTTGGTTTTATTATAATGTTACTTATTGTGATTTTGGGTGTGGGTCTTGCCTTTTTACTCTATTTCTTAAACAAATAACTTTTAAAGCGCCTTAAAATAAGGCGCTTTTGTTATATAAACAACCGGTGCCTGCCGCAGAAATTGCGATAGACACCGGTTGTTTTATATTTGATTAACTGAAAAATGCACCCCATCTTAAATTGGCGTTTTTAATGGGCAAGGAAGAGGAGGATGTAATCCTTTCGGATTACACAAAGTGCAACAGAGAATATTCCTATAAGGCTGTGCAATTTTCGAGTTAATTGACTATATATTATTTTAAAATCCTAAATTGCAGTTTCTCCTGACTCTTCTGTTCTAATCCTGTAAGCATTGTTAATAGAACTCGTAAATATTTTGCCGTCTCCTATTTCTCCTGTCTTAGCTGTCTTGATGATAGTCTTAATAATCTCATCAACCGCACTGTCGGGAACAACTATTTCGACTTTCGTTTTAGGCATAAGATTTATATTAAGCTCTGTATTCCAATTAGCGACATCTGTATGCCCTTTTTGAAAACCGCAGCCTATAACTTCTGTAACGGTCATTCCGTTAATGCCAAACGCAGCCAAGACGTCTTTAATTTGAGAAATTATTGTTGGACGAAGGATACATTCAATCTTTGTCATATAATTTCATCACCTTTTTGTTAAATTTCTTTGATATGTTATCAAATATTGTCAGTGTCAACCGTCATCACCGTCATATTGTCATAGCCGCCTCTTTCGTTGGCAATCTCAATAAGCTTGCTGATTCCTTCTGTCAAATGCTTTTTTTTAATAAGGAAATCCCTTATTTCATCTTCTTCAAAATGTTCGAATATTCCGTCGGTGGATAGAAGAAAAATGTCGTTAGGCAGCACATTGCCAGAATAAAAATCAACCGGAATAATAGGGTCGTCGCCGAGTGAGCGCAATATAACATGCTTGCTTGGGTGGTACTTTGCTTCTTGCTTTGAAATAAGCCCCATTCGTACCATCTGTGACACCACGCTGTGATCCTTTGTCAACTGTATAAGCTTTTTATCACGCAGCAAAAATATCTTTGAATCGCCCACGTGAGAAATATAGAATTTGTTTTGCCTTATCAGCAGTGCCGAAAGCGTACACATCATTTTGCTGCAGGACTTATTCGCCTGTGCAAGGTCATAAGTGTGTAACGCTGTCCGCCTGAAACTTTCTTTCAGCCTTTCGGGCACCTTATCTGAATGGTACCCGAAATAATATTCGTGCAGCAAAACCGTGACCGCTTCAGCACTTGCTATTTCACCCGCCTGACTGCTGCCTACACCGTCTGATATAACAAACAGACTT
>JAUZPX010000028.1 GCA_030705695.1 Bacillota bacterium | reverse complement strand
GCCTCCAAACTCTTTAATCTTATAAACAGTAGCTTCAGTAGTTTCACTGCTGCCTGATTTTTTCACTGGTGTATAGGAAAGTACCGTCATATGACCATAGGTGTTTTCGACATCTATTTGAGTTATATTTCTTGGTATATAGCTTAAGATATCTGTAGCAACGGTGCCGCCCTTTGGTTTGCCGTTACTGTCGGTATTTACCTGGGCATTTAAAATATTTTGATTATTAGGCTTAACGGTGATAGACATTTCGGTATTATACTTTATACCCGCTACAGAAGGCTTTGGTCCAGGCTGAAGAAGGATAAAGAGAAAAATGCCTAAGAGAACAACAATTGAAATTCCAAAAATAATATTTTTAGTTTGTCGATTCAGTTTCTTCTTAAACAACATTATTGGTGTCTCCTTTTTGCCCAAATAACGATTCCAGCTATCAAAATACCGAAAGGTAAAACGCCGGCTAAAATTATAGCTAAGACAATTGCAACAGTCGGATTAACTGGTAAATCGCTTGTAACTGTTTTTTGCTCAATTACAATACTATTGTCTTGTTTATCAGAAAGGATATTCATCATATTGACAAAATAAGCTGAGTTATTACACTGAGATGTTTTTAATGTAGCATCTGAGAAATCAGCCGTAGAGCCAAATGTTACTAGATTAGATTTGTTATTGCCGGAGGATTTTGAGGAAATAGCCGCAACGGTAACCTTGCCTGTAATATTATTTGAATAATTAAAGCTTGAATTTGCAGTTTCAGGCATTGTACCAGATTTATCGGACATCTGTAGTAAAGCAGTTACCTTAGATGTGTCAAGTATTGTAATCGGGCGGGCAAAGGTAGTAACAAATGGCAATGAAGGGTTCTTCAGACTTTTTGAATATGTGTCGCCTACCATATTAACTACCGATGTAAAGTAATTGCTTGACTGAATTAACTGCGATGAGTCTGTTTCATAAGCGTATGCAGCGGATATCTGAATACTCCATGTCTTTAAGAATGTGTTCAAATTTGGCAGAGAAGTTTTATCTGGGTATGCTACATAAATCAGTGATCTGCCATAGCTACCGTTGTTATAAAGCCAGTTGCTGAGCTTGCTCACCTCTTCTGACGTGAGGTCGACATTTGGGCCAAATAAAACTGCAATTGTAGGATCATTGGCAGTTGTGAGGTTCCCTTTTGAATCTTTTGTTGTGTTTACTAAATCTTGCGTTAAAAGAGTAGTTTCCGTAACAGAATATCCGTTGTTTGTCATCAGCGAAGAAAGAGAAGAATAATCTTGCTCGCCAGATCCTTTTAGGAATGTCATATTTACTTTTTTTGCACTCGTTACATTTAAAATCGCTGTTGTTACAGCAGATTCCACTTTAGAACTTGTAATATATGTATTGCTAGAGCTGGAATCAGTATCTGAGCTTGAATCTGTGCTGACATTAAATAAATCGCTGATAGAAAGACCTAAATGCTGATTCTGCATTTTTTTATTGTCTGTCTGGTTATCTGCCACAATAAATAAAACATATTTGGTATTTGTCCAGTCTACATCTGTATATTTGTTCGCAAACATAGGATTTTTTGCTAAATTAATATATGAAACCGTAATTTTGCCGCACTCATTATGGAAATCTTGTAAAAGCTTTTCTGTTTGAACAGCGTAGCTGACACCATAGGAAGAGTCAAGCGAGGCAAATTGATTTTCAAAATCATCCTTTGTTGCAAGAACATTGATTGTTATATTTTTTACCGATGATTTGTTATTTAGTGAATCGGCAAAATCCTTGGTGTTTTGTGAAAGACCATAAGTTTGCTTATTAGTAACGTCTGCGCTTAAAACCGGATATTTCAGCACTACGATATTCATAACCACATTAAAAAGAATAACTGCAGCAATAAATATACAAATTACAACAATAGAAAGGGAACCGCGTTTAAATGCTCTTGAGGTACCTTTCTTCTTTTTATTTTTGCCTGGTTTTTTACTATATTCTTCAAAAAAATCTGAATCATCATAAAGTGCTTCGTTATCGGTTTCTTCATTTGAGGTAAGGGGAGAAGTTTCAAGTTCTTCGTTTTGCAAGTTCTTTTCCATATCTTCGTTATGCATAATAATCTCCTCCTTTAGCTGTATCTGCGTTTATCGAAAACGCGGATGGTCAGGAAGATAAACAGGGCACAAACACTAATAAAGAAACATGTATCTGCCAGATTTAAAATTCCTATCGTGAAATTGTTGTAATGAATCATAAAAGATGCTTCTGAAAATGAACCTTTAATTGAATCGTTCGGAATGAAGTTAATAAGGAAATCATATCCAAAAAACAGGAATAAACCTGCGCCGATTGCGCCTATAGCGGCAATAACCGAATTGTTAGTTAAAGAAGAAATAAAGACGCCTGCTGAAATTAATGCAGATCCGATGAGGAACAACCCTAACATATTACAAAAAAGAGTTGCCCAGTCGGGTGTGGTAAAGCAAGCAATTACGATACCGTAAACAAAAAAGATTGAAATACAAATTAAATAGTATATAGTAACAGCAAAAAATTTACCTAACACGACTTTAATCAAACTGACAGGAGAAGTTAACAAAATCTGATTTTTGCCCTCACTGAACGTCTTCATGGTTAGCATAGGGATTAATACTGCTATAATAAAGCACATGTTTGAAAAAACATAAGTTACGTTAGCATTTTTTTGATATAGACATGTACCGTAGAAAAACAATCCTGAAAAGACTAAAAAGACAAAAAACACGATATATCCTATAATCGAGTTAAAAAGGGAGCAAAAATCGCGTTTAAAAATAGCAAACATTTTTATTCTCCTTTCTTATTCTCATTTTTTTTTGCAGAAGATTTTTCTTCAGCAACTGTTTTTGTGTTTTTAGCGGATGACTTTGTTTTTTTGGCAGCGGTAGATGTTTGTGTTGTTGTAAGACGCAGGAAAGCCTCTTCCAATGACATTTCTGCCGGATGCATAGCCAAAATAGGCTTATCGGCTTTTGACATAGCACGGAAAATCACCCTGCGCAAGTCTGTGTCTTTATCAGAAGTAATAATATATGTATTGATACTTGAGGATTTCGATATACTTATTTCAGCTGAAATAACACCATCAATATTTTTCAGAATTGAAAGTATTTCAGCAGAACGACCTTCGATTTCCAGAGATAACTTGTGGAAGCCTTCGAGCATAACGGAAAGCTCATCGGTTTTGGCATCTGCAACAAGACGACCGTTGTTAATGATTATTACTCTGTCACAGATAGCCTGAACCTCGCTTAAAACGTGAGATGATAATATTACAAGATGATTATGTCTAAGGCTTCTGATTAGCTGACGCATTTCAAGAATCTGTTTTGGGTCAAGACCTACGGTAGGCTCGTCAAAAATTAACACAGGTGGATATCCAATTAATGCAGAAGCAAATCCGACACGTTGTTGGTATCCTTTTGAAAGATTTTTGATAATCCTGTCAAGGACATTAGTAAGCTTTACTTTTTCACAGATTTCATTAATGTGTTCTTTTTTTGGTAATGTAACTTTTTTGAGTTGAAATATAAATTCCAAATATTTTCTTACGGTCATATCTCCGTAAAGTGGAGGGATCTCCGGCAAAAATCCAATTTCCCGTTTTGTCTCGATCGGTTCTTCCAATATCTCATGGCCGTTTATTGTTACCGTGCCTGATGTAGAAGAAATATAACCGGTCATGATGTTCATTGTTGTTGATTTACCGGCACCGTTCGGTCCGAGAAATCCTAAAATCTCGCCCCGCTCCGCTGTAAAGCTGACATTGTTTACAGCAGTATATCGGCCATAGCGTTTAACAACGTTTTTAACCTCAACCATTAATTTCACTCCTAATTTCTGATGGGCATCTTTTTGCCTAAACACCGATATTATACACGAATAATATGACCTGTGTATTAACACACGATGTAACTTCTGAAAAACACGAGTTTCTCAATAGAAAAATTGTTGGAAACGCTTACAATTTTTAACAAAATTATATATTTTTCCTAACAAAGGGCATAAAAACACGAATTAATGATAGCATTTTTATTTAGCAATTACAATACTTTTCACATAAAACACACAAAACAAAGAAGTTGAAATTATTTCATTCAAAAAGCACATTGAGCATGCGCTTCGTTTTTACTATAATGGCTTTTTATTGAAAGCATTTAATCGAGTTTTTATTTGCCTTTTATTCATTATCTATAATTATAAAAATGCAAAAAAAGAATCGGCACCAAACGATGCCGATTCAAAAATATCATAGCTAATTAACTATTTATCATAACGAACGCACAGCCTTCAGCAGGAACAACAAACTTACCATCCAATTGTTTTGTACCAAACAATGGGGTCCCTTTGCTGTAACCGGGGGGGACATCAAGTATAAGATCGTCCTCGCTGTAATTGAAAGCGCAGAAAAGTGCCGAATGCTCATCGTGGCGTATGTATGACAGCAAACTTCCGTGGGAATATGCGTCATTTATTTCGCCATCGCATAATGCGGAGCATGATTTGCGCAAACTGCCTAGGCTTTTATGCCAATTGACAAGTTCTGTATTTTCCTGTCCCCAAGGGTAGCAACAGCGGTTAAATGGATCACGGTAGCCTTCCATACCTGCTTCGTCTCCGTAGTAAATGCAGGGGAATCCAGGCAGTGTATATAAAATGCCAGCCGCAACTTTCATAAGCCGAAGTCCACGAGCTCGCTGCTCTTTAGATAACTTTGTATTTGCCTGCCAATCTCGTCCTCGCCCATTCAGGGGGTCACCTGCAATTACCGTTATGGCTCGTTCAGTGTCATGGGTACTCAGCATGTTCATGAGTACTCGTAAAACAGGACGAGGGTAATTTTCGATAATTGCAAGAATACGGTCTATGACATCGGCACCGTCTGCACCGCGCAGAAAATCAAGAATAGCACAGCGAAATGGATAATTCATTACGCTGTCAAGCTGGTTGCCAAGCAAAAATTGCCGCCTTGAGCCATAGCTTTCTTTGTTTGAAGCGTCTTCCCAAACTTCGCCGATAATAAGTCCTTCAGGATTTTCGCTTTTTACAGCTTTGCGCATGTTTTCAAGGAAACCGTCGGGAAGTTCATCGGCAACATCAAGCCTCCATCCGGAGTTTCCTGCTTTAATCCATTTTTGGATGATGCCATCTTTGCCGTTAATATATTCATTATATGACGGATCAAGTTCGTTGACTTCTGGAAGCGTATCAAACCCCCACCAGGAATGATAATTGTATGGCCAGTTGTCAAATTTATACCAACTATAATACGGTGAAGATTGTGATTGATAAGCGCCATCGTTTTTATAACGGCCGTTACGATTGAAATAAATGCTGTCGCTGCCAGTGTGGCTGAAGACGCCGTCGTTTATTACATGAATGCCGCGCTTTTTTGCAGCTTTGCACAACTTTTCAAAATCCTCGTTTGTACCGAGAATCGGATCAACTTTTTCATAATTCGCTGTATCATATCTATGATTGGAATAGGCCTCAAAAATCGGATTTAAGTAAATGCATGTAACGCCAAGTTCTTCAAGATAGTCAAGTTTTTCGATAATTCCCTGCAAGTCGCCCATAAAGAAGTCTGAATTTGTTATGACACCACGTTCATTTGGCTGCCAATTAGGGGTTTCGCCCCAGTTTTCTCGAATAATTTTGTCAGGATACACATTTTGCTTTCGATTGCCTGAAAAGAAAAAGCGATCAGGGAAAATCTGATACATAACACCGCCGACAGGCCACTTCGGAGTGTCGAAGTTTTTCTCGTATACTGTAATTTGCCAAGCACCGCCGGGATTGTTTTTAATTTCGCCCTTTGAACGGAAAGAAGGGTTGATATATCGTACACCATCTGATGTTGAAAGACGAAATCCGTGCCAATAAAGACCAAGCTTTGTGGGGATGAAGTCGCATTCCCAAATTTCGTTATTATTGCCGAATGAACCGCTCCAGAACATATTTACATATTCCCAGTTACTTTCACAGTCATTTTTTATGGCTAGTGAGGCGGAAATACATCGGGTTTCTTTTGGTAATAAAATTCTAAAGTGAATTTTTGTTCTGAGCTCCACGGCACCGAATGGTGATTTATAAAAGCTGTTTCTGGAGTCATAGGGAAAGTTCATACAGATAAATCCTTTTATTAATCATTTTTTTAAATTGCTTACAGGCTTTAAGTTCCAGATTTTACGTGCGTATTCTTCAATAGCCCTGTCAGCCGAGAAAATACCAGAGTTTGCAATATTTACAAGTGACATACGGTTCCAAACCTCAGAATTTTTGTAAAGCTCGCTTGCATATTGCTGTGCTTTCTTATAATCGGCAAAGTCTGCCATAACCATGTATGGGTCGTTATACAGTAATGATTGCGCAATCGGAGAAAACTTTGTTCCGCCGATTTCATCGATTGCCTTTCGAATAACATTATTGTTCTGATAATGCAGATAAGGATTATAGTTGCATTTGAGATTTTCCGCTTGTGCTGCGTTCATACCGAAAAGAATTATGTTATCATTACCGACAACTTCATGAATTTCAACATTTGCACCATCTAAAGTTCCGAGGGTGATTGCACCGTTAATCATGAATTTCATGTTACCTGTACCGCTTGCTTCAGTTCCGGCAAGAGAAATCTGCTCGCTTATTTCAGCAGCTGGGATTAAAAGCTGCGCTTTTGTTACATTATAATCCTCTAGGAAGAAAACTTTCAGCTTTTCACTGATTTTTGGATCTGAATTGATTTTATTGCTTAAATCAACGATAAATTGAATAATCTGTTTTGCAAAATAGTAGCCGGGTGCAGCTTTAGCACCGAAAATATATGTCTTTGGTACAAAATCCATGTCGGAATTTCCACGGAGCATCTGGTAATCGGTGTAGATGTTCAATGCGTTCATCAGCTGACGTTTATATTCGTGAAGACGCTTGACTTGAACATCGAAAATTGAATTAGGGTCAATGTTTACACCGCTGATTTTATTTATATGGTTAGCCATTCGTACTTTGTTTTTCAGCTTAATATCGGCAAGCGCTTTTAATACATCGGAATTATCTTTGAATTCCATAAGTTTTGAAAGCTGTGAAGCGTCTGTAATATATTCTTTGCCGATAAGATCAGAAATAAGCGCCGAAAGGTCGGGGTTAGACTGATTCAGCCATCTGCGAGTGGCGATTCCGTTTGTTACGTTTCCGAACTTTTCAGGAAATACTGTGTAAAAATCATGAAAAACGGTATCTACTAATATGTCGCTGTGGAGTTTTGAAACGCCATTTACCTGATAACTTGCAAATACTGCAAGATTTGCCATGCGTACAACGCCGCCATTGATTATTGACATACGATCAACCTGAGGTTGTTCAACACCCATATCTGAAAGCAAGCAGCAGAAACGACGGTTCAGCTCACAGATGATTTGGTAAATACGTGGCAGTTTTAGGCAAAACATATCTTCGCCCCAGCATTCCAAAGCCTCACGCATAACGGTGTGATTTGTATATGCTACTGTTTTTGAAACGATTTCCCAAGCATCATCCCAGCTGTATCCGCATTCGTCCATTATAATGCGCATCAGTTCAGGAACAGCAAGAACGGGATGTGTATCGTTTAGGTGAATTGAAACAAGCTGCGGCAGGTTATCAAGTGTCGAATGAGCCCTTAAGTGACGATGAATAATATCCTGAATTGTTGCGGAAACAAGAAAATATTGTTGATTTAAACGCAGGCTTTTACCCTCGGCGTGATTGTCGCCGGGGTACAGTACTTTTGTAATTGTTTCTGCCATTGCGTTTTGCTCAATAGCACGCAAGTATTCGCCGTCATTAAAGAGCTGCATATTAAAATCTTTAGATTCAGCTGCCCACAAGCGAAGACGTGTAATACCTTTTCCGCCGTAACCTGCAACGAGCATATCATAAGGAACGGCAGTAACATCGGTAGTGTCAACAACAGCTACCTGATAAAATCCGTTATCCCATTTTTCATTCAGTTTGCCATTAAACTGAATGTTTACTGAATCTTCGGGATGTGCCTGTAACCAAACTTTTCCGCCTGGAAGCCAAAATTCGGGCAGTTCAGTCTGCCAGCCATCAATAAGTTTTTGGCTGAAGATACCGTATTCATACCGCAGAGAATACCCCATAGCAGGGTATTCGCCTGTTGCAAGAGCGTCAAGAAAGCAGGCGGCAAGACGCCCGAGTCCACCGTTTCCAAGCCCGGCATCAGGTTCTTGTTCGTATAAATTACAAAGTTTAATCCCTAAATCAGAAAGTGCTTTTTGAAAATTGTTTTCCAAGCCCAAATTAAATAAGGAGTTTTTCAAAGAACGTCCCATTAAAAACTCCATACAGAGATAATAAACTGTTTTTTTCTCTTGCTTTTTGGTTTTTTGAGTAAATTCTTTGTAGCCCTTATTCATTAAATCCCGAACAATAAGCGAAACGACTTCATAAAATTGCTCATCGGTAGCAGAATCGGGAGTCAAACCAAAGCTGTGTGATAAGTTTGATTCAATCAGTGCTTTAATCTCTTTTGCTGAGAGGTTATATTTCATTTTCGTCCTCCACATATATATAAACATGGGCACTCTAGATTTATGTGCCATAAATTGGTTATATAACTTCTAAAATTATACAATAAGGTTAGTTTTATTTCAATGGAAAACATTAGTTTTAAGACAAAAATCTACAAAGTGCATAAAAGAGTATAAATTAAAACGGTAAACCCTTCTAGTTATTATGCCGCAAAGAGCCAAAGAATATTTTTACCATAACGCTGTTTTTTGAGTTTTCTATTTTAAAATTCGACAATATATATTATAATAAATGTAATATTAATGTTAAGAGGTGAAAATCGTGGGAGATATTGTGAAATTAAACATTTGCGGGCAATCTTTCAAAGTAATTGTTGAGGATGATGAGGATAGAATTCGTTCTGTCGGAAGCAAAGTCAGCGCAAAAATAAAAGCTCTCGGAGATGAAAATCCGTGGCTTTCTTCGAGCGGAGCCGCAATACTTTCAGCACTGGATTATTGTGACGATCTTGAAAAAGCCAACGAAATCGTTGAACTTTTGCGCAATCAGATTCAGGACTATTTACAGTCAGCGTCGGCAAACCATGCCGAGCAGGAAAGACTGCAAAAAGAAATTGAAAATCTGCGCAATCAGATTTCAGATTTAAAACTTAAACTGAAAAATCAAAGCAATACAGATCTCCACGATAAAAACCAAATAAGTCTTTTTGAGCAAAACAAAGGCGGGCAGACAAATGGCAGGAAAACTTGAAATTCTCGCTCCTGTCGGCTCAATAGAGTCGTTATATCCGGCGGTGCGTATGGGCGCCGATGCCGTTTATCTTGGTGCGGAAAGTTTTAGCGCAAGAGCGGCAGCCGTGAATTTTTCTTTTGATGATCTTAAAGCCGCCGTATGTTATTGCCATAACAGAAATGTTAAGGTATATTTAACGCTTAACACAGTAATAAAAGACAATGAAATGCAAGATGCCGTTATGCTTGCAAAAACAGCTGTTGAAATCGGAATTGATGCAATTATAGTACAGGATTTAGGGCTTGCAACACTGCTTTTGCAGGCTGCTCCGGAAATTCGCCTTCACGGCTCAACACAAATGTCGGTGCATACTCCGTCAGGTGCGAAAGCTTTGTATGAGTTAGGTTTTAAGCGTGTTGTATTGGCAAGAGAACTGTCAAAAAAAGAGATTGAAGAAATTGTAAAAAGCTGCCCTATTGAACTGGAAGTCTTTGTTCATGGGGCTTTATGTATGTGTGTATCGGGGCAGTGCTATTTCAGTGCAATGCTTGGTTCCCGCAGCGGTAACCGTGGGCGATGCGCTCAACCGTGCCGCTTGCCTTTTATGGCTCCGGAAGGTACAGGATATGATTTAAGCCTTAAAGATATGTCACACATTGATTATCTTCGTGAGCTTGCCGAAATTGGCGTTGTCAGTGCGAAAATTGAAGGACGCATGAAACGTCCTGAATATGTCGCTCTTGCGACTTATGCTTGCCGTAAAAGCCTTGATGATGGCTTTGTCAACGAAAAAACCAATAACGATCTTGAGGCGATTTTCTCTCGTTCGGGGTTTACGGACGGATATTATCACGGTAAACTCGGTCGTGAAATGTTTGGAATTCGTACAAAAGAAAATGTACAGGCAGCAGAGCCAATTCTTGCGGAAATCCGCCAAATGTATAAGGAAGAGCCGCAAACGATTCCGCTTGATTTCTCTATTGAAATTTTTAAGGACAAGCCTGTTTTGATTTCTGTCAGCGATGGGGAGCATACTGTTCGAATAAACGGCGAAAATGCTCAAAAAGCAATAAATACACCCATAACAGAAGAAAAATGCAGACAGCAGCTGAAAAAAACGGGAGGAACTCCATTTTATCTTCATAATTTAACATGCAAAATTGATGACGGCTTGACAATTCCTCTTTCTCAGCTGAACAATATACGCAGAAATGCAATTGAAAAATTGACGCTTTTACGCTGTGAACGTGAGATCATTGATTTTAATATGCCTTCTTTTGATTTAGAAACTGAAAAACCTAATGAAAAGCAAATAAAGTTGAGGGCAAGATTTAAAAATACCGAAATTCCTGAAGAATTCAAAGAAGCTGAGATGATTTTTGTTCCTCTGTTTTCAAAATCTGATGAGCTTATAAAACTTATTAGGCAGGGTTTTAACGTAGGAGTTGAAATTCCTCGTGGTATGTTCGGGATAGAGGCAAAGATTTTAAAACAGCTTGAAATTGTAAAATCAAGCGGAATAAAAGATATATTGGCGTCTAATATCGGAGCAGTACACCTTTTGAAAGACAGCGGATTCAGTATCCATGGCGGATTCGGACTTAATATTACAAATTCATATGCACTGGCAGCCTATAAAAAAATGGGGCTGTGTGATGCGGAGGTATCTTTTGAGCTTACACTGAGTGAAATCACAAAACTTAGAAAGATTTTGCCAATTGGTGTTATATCATACGGCAGGTTGCCTTTGATGCTTGTAAGAAATTGTCCGTCAAAAAATGCAAGTGCACAATGCAAAAATTGCACGAGGATTTCTTCGCTAACAGACCGAAAAAAAGAACGTTTCACAACGATTTGTGATGGAATTTCAACAGAAATTTTGAACTTGGTTCCGCTTATTATTCTTGATAAGATTAATGATTCAATCAATCTGGATTTTCACACAATGCTAATTTATGTGGAAAACTATGTGGAAAACAAGGAAACATTACGTATTTTTCACACAAAAAACACGTTTGACAAACAATTAACACGTGGATTGTACTTTCGAGGAGTAAAATGATTTAAAAACTATTAATTTCATTCTTAGAAAAATAGTTTATAAATGATAATTTTATTTTAGAAAAAAGGATATTTGTTTATTGCATAATTATAATTTTTTTACAGAAATATCCTGCAAGAAAGAAAAAACATCTTTCAGCGTAAGATAAATTTTGCATTATTGATATTGCTTTTTGCAAGAAGATATAATAAATATATAGAAAAACAGGCAGGTAGATTTATGGAAAATCAAATTAAAATAATGAAAATCAAAGAAAACGCAAAAATTCCAGTTTGTGCAACAAAAGGCTCAGCTGGAATGGATTTATATGCATGCATTTCAGAACCCATTACCCTTGAAGCAGGTGAATCTGTACTTGTTCCAACGGGTATTGCAATTGCCCTGCCAAACGAGGATTGTGCAGCGTTTGTTTTTGCAAGAAGCGGGCTAGCAATAAATCATGGGATAGGGCTTTCAAACGGAGTCGGTGTGGTAGACAGCGATTATCGTGGCGAAATATGTGTCGGGCTATGCAATTTAAGCAGCGAACCATATACGATAATGCCTGACGATCGCATTGCACAAATGGTTATCATGCCTGTTTTAAATTTTCTGATTTCAGAAGTTGACTCTTTAGACGATACCCAGCGCAGCAGCGGGGGATTCGGCTCGACAGGGAAGAGGTAAAATTCATCAAAAAGGAGTAATTGTATGGATGAGGATAGCTTTATAGAAGAAATAGTTAGTCTTATTTCATTAAAAAAAGAACGTTCATATTTCGATATAAAAAGAGAATGGTATGGCAACAAAGATCAAGATTTGTTACATGATATTATTTGTATGGCAAATAACCTTGAAAATAAGGACGCATACATTATTATTGGAGTAGATGAAGAAAATGATTTTAATTATATAGATGTGTCTACTGATAAAAACAGAAAAAACACTCAGAATATTGTTGATTTCCTTAAAGACAAAAAATTTGCAGGTGGAATTAGACCAACTGTTTATGTAAAGACGATTAAAATTGGTAGTCGTGAAATTGACATAATTGTTATTAAAAATGATTATTATACTCCTTATTTTTTAACGGAAGGGTATAAAGGTGTTAATCCGAATAATATATATACCAGAATACAAGAAACTAATACACCTACAAACCGTTCGGCTGACATTTGTCATATTGAACAGCTATGGAAAAAGCGCTTTCGATTAAATGAAACCCCATTGGAAAGAGTTACTTATTATTTAGAATTTCCTAAAGATTGGGTTTATTCCGAAGACGAAACCTTTCTTAAATACTATAAGTTTGCACCTGAGTTTAAAATAGAAAAAATAGAAGTAGATAGAAATCGTAATGCTTTTTATGTATTTGCCCAAACGAATAAAGATCCATATTGGTATGATATAAATATTTATTACCATCAAACAAAGTTAGTCTCATTAGGAGCGGTTGGATTAGATGGAGTTAATTTTTTTACACCAACTGCGTTACAAGAATATATTCGTTTTGAAAAAACTCCTGATTATGAAAATTTTGATATTACATATAGCTATTTTATTCGTGATTCATTAGAATATATTGTTCATCAATATTATTTAAATAGTGGTGAATATTTTGATGAGTTTGCGTATATGCACTTTTTGGAGTGTATATTAATTTTTAATTCAGAAAGTGAAAAACAGGGCTTTGAAGATTATGTAAGACAAAATGTTAATAAGTTTAGTGACTATTCAAAAGATGTTCAAGTGCCTCTTTTCTCTGAATTAAAGGGCTACATTAGGGATTCAACTAAAAAGGAATATAGAGATGCAATAGCAATTAATAAGATGCTAAAGGATTTTAGAAAGATTTAAATTTATTTATCATGGAGAATGGAATATATTATAAAATCAAAAAAACTCCCTCGGTTCTAAAAAGAATCGAGGGAGTAAATTTTATAATTCAAAGAATTATTTTAAAGCAGTTACAACGCCTGAACCAACTGTACGTCCGCCTTCACGGATAGCAAAACGAAGACCTTCTTCGATAGCGATCGGAGTGATGAGCTCAACGTCCATAACAACGTTGTCGCCAGGCATGCACATTTCTGTGCCTTCTGGAAGAGTGATAACGCCTGTAACGTCTGTTGTTCTGAAATAGAACTGTGGGCGATAGTTGTTGAAGAACGGAGTATGACGGCCGCCTTCATCTTTTGAAAGGACATAAACTTGACCTTTGAATTTTGTTAACGGATTGATTGAACCCGGCTTTGCAAGAACTTGGCCACGCTCAATGTCAGCTCTCTGAACACCACGGAGCAGAACGCCGATGTTATCGCCTGCCTCTGCATAATCGAGGAGCTTTCTGAACATTTCAATACCAGTAACAACTACTTTCCTCTTTTCGTCTGTTAAGCCAACGATTTCAACTTCTTCAGAAAGTTTCAATTGTCCACGCTCAACTCTACCTGTAGCAACAGTACCACGACCAGTGATTGTGAATACGTCTTCAACAGGCATTAAGAAAGGAAGATCAGCTTTACGCTCAGGTGTAGGAATGAAAGAGTCAACAGCATCCATTAATTCATGAATGCATTTGTACTCAGGAGCATTTGTATCCTTAGAAGCTGAATCAAGAGCTTGGAAAGCAGAACCACGGATGATTGGTGTATCATCGCCTGGGAATTCATACTCATTTAACAGCTCACGGATTTCCATCTCAACAAGGTCGAGAAGTTCCGGATCATCAACTTGGTCAGTTTTGTTCATGAAAACAACGATATGAGGCACGCCAACCTGACGAGAAAGCAGGATGTGCTCTCTTGTCTGAGGCATCGGGCCGTCAGCAGCTGAAACAACAAGGATAGCGCCGTCCATCTGAGCAGCACCTGTAATCATGTTTTTAACATAGTCGGCGTGGCCAGGGCAGTCAACGTGAGCATAGTGACGGTTAGCTGTCTGATACTCAACGTGAGCTGTGTTAATTGTGATACCACGAGCTCTCTCTTCAGGAGCCTTATCAATATTTGCGTAATCGACGAAATCGGCGTCACCTTCAATATTGAGAACCTTAGTGATAGCAGCTGTCAAAGTTGTTTTACCATGGTCAACGTGACCGATGGTTCCAATGTTTACGTGGGGTTTATTTCTTTCGAATTTTGCCTTTGCCATTGGGGAGTTCCTCCTTTATTTTTATAAAATCAGTTTTAGCCTTAATTAAGCTATATTTTACCAATAAAAATTCAAAATTGCAATAGATAATTATAAAACGAATTATTCTTTTGAGCGTGAAGTCATGATAGCTTCAGACACAGATTTCGGAACCTCTGCATAGTGGCTTGGTTCCATAACGTACTGACCACGGCCCTGAGTTTTTGAACGCATGTCTGTTGCATATCCAAACATTTCTGACAGCGGAACCATTGCGTTAATACGCTGTGCGCCGCTTTCAGCTTCCATGCCTTGGATAAGACCACGTCTTGAGTTGAGATCGCCGATAACGTCGCCCATGTATTCTTCGGGAACGATAACGGAAACTTTCATAATCGGCTCGAGCAGTACAGGATCAGCCTTTTTCATAGCTTCTTTAAAAGCCATAGAACCGGCGATCTTAAATGCCATTTCAGAGGAGTCGACTTCATGGTAAGAACCATCGTACAGTGTTGCCTTTACATCGACAACATTATAACCTGCCAGAACACCGCTGAGCATGGCGCCTTGAATACCGTGATCAACAGCCGGAATGTATTCCTTGGGAACAACACCACCTACGATTGCATTAACGAACTCATAGCCTTTCTCAGGGTTAGGCTCAATTTTGATCTTAACGTGACCGTATTGACCGCGTCCGCCTGACTGTCTGGCATATTTTGTGTCGACATCGGCAAGTCTGCGAATTGTTTCTTTATAAGCAACCTGCGGTTTACCAATATTTGCTTCTACCTTGAATTCACGAAGAAGTCTGTCAACAATAATCTCAAGATGGAGCTCGCCCATACCTGCGATAATAGTTTGTCCTGTTTCTTCATCGGTGTAAGCCTTGAATGTCGGATCTTCTTCTGCCAGCTTGGAAAGGGCAATACCCATTTTCTCTTGACCAGCTTTAGTTTTCGGTTCAATAGCAACTCTGATAACAGGTTCCGGGAATTCCATAGATTCCAGAATTACCGGGTTTTTCTCGTCACAGAGAGTATCTCCAGTTGTTGTGTTCTTTAAACCTACAGCAGCAGCGATATCGCCGGCGTGAACCTCTTCGATATCTTGTCTGTGGTTTGCGTGCATTTGCAGAATACGACCGATACGCTCGTTGTTATCTTTTGTTGAGTTATAAACAGTAGCGCCTGCTTTAACAGTGCCTGAGTACACTCTGAAGAAACAAAGCTTTCCAACAAATGGGTCGGTAGCAATCTTAAATGCTAAAGCAGAAAATGGCTCCGAATCAGAAGTTTTTCTTATCATTTCCTCTTCGGTATCAGGATCGGTTCCCTTAATATCAGGGACGTCTGTAGGAGCAGGCATATAATCGACAACAGCGTCCAAAAGCTTCTGAACACCCTTGTTACGGTAAGATGTACCGCAGACAACAGGCACCATTGTATTTGCAAGGGTGCTTATGCGGATTTGCTTTTTAATCTCTTCAACAGACAGCTCTTCGCCAGAGAAATATTTCTCCATGAGCTCTTCGTTCTGCTCGGCGACTTGCTCGATCATTTCATTATGATATTTTTCTGCGATTTCTTTCATATCTTCGGGAATATCTTCCGTACGGATATCTTTTCCTAGATCATCATAATAGACTTCCGCCTTCATGGTGACCAGGTCAATGATACCTTTAAAAGCATCTTCCGCACCGATAGGAAGTTGAATCGGAACTACATTACATTTCAAACGATCTTTGATCATCTGAATAACTCTGTAGAAATCAGCGCCCATAATGTCCATCTTGTTTACATAGATCATTCTTGGAACGCCGTATTTGTCAGCTTGTCTCCAAACTGTTTCAGACTGTGGTTCTACGCCGCCCTTTGCACACATAACAGTAACGGAACCATCAAGTACACGCAGAGAACGTTCAACTTCAACTGTGAAGTCAACGTGGCCCGGTGTATCAATAATATTGATTCTGTTGCCGTTCCAGAAGCAAGTGGTTGCAGCGGAGGTAATAGTGATACCTCTTTCCTGCTCTTGAACCATCCAGTCCATAGTAGCAGCACCGTCATGTACTTCACCAAGCTTGTGGTTTATACCGGTGTAGAACAGGATGCGCTCTGTAGTTGTCGTTTTACCGGCATCGATATGAGCCATAATGCCGATATTACGGGTATTTTCCAGTGATACTTGCCTAGGCATATAATCCTCCTCTTAAACTTATCACCATCTGTAATGAGCGAAAGCCTTATTGGCCTCGGCCATTTTATGAGTATCGTCACGTTTTTTCGCGGCTCCACCCGTACCGTTAATGGCGTCGAGAATTTCACCGGCAAGTCTTTCTTTCATGGTTTTTTCTGAACGGAGTCTTGAGTATCTGGAGATCCAACGTAGACCTAAAGTCTGACGTCTTTCCGCTCTTACTTCCATAGGAACCTGATACGTGGCACCGCCGACACGTCTGGCTTTAACTTCCAAAACCGGCATAACATTTTCCATAGCCTGTTCGAAACCTTCCAGCGGGTCTTTACCTGATTTTTGATTAATAATTTCGAATGCGCCATACACAATTTTCTGAGCAACTCCACGCTTACCATCATACATAATGTTGTTGATTAAGCGTGTAACGAGCTTTGAATTATACAGCGGATCCGGCAAAACATCACGTTTTGCAACTGAGCCTCTTCTTGGCACTTTACTTCCCTCCTTCACAATATAGAGATATCATAGGTACTCGAAAGCGACATTTCTCCCGTTGCCAATACAAAGGCTTTATATATATAAGCACAATGTATTGCACTGAATTCAATTCAAACGAATTTACCTGGGTAGTGATGTCAAATCCTTTATTTACCTGCCTTTGGACGCTTTGCGCCATACTTGGAACGAGCCTGCATACGTTTAGCAACGCCCTGTGCATCAAGTGTTCCTCTGATGATGTGGTAACGTACACCAGGGAGATCCTTAACACGACCGCCGCGAATCAAAACGACGCTGTGCTCTTGCAGATTATGGCCGACGCCGGGAATATAGGAGCTAACTTCAATACCGTTTGACAGTCTTACTCTGGCGATTTTTCTTAAAGCAGAGTTCGGCTTCTTAGGAGTGGATGTCTTAACTGCTGTGCAGACTCCTCTTTTTTGCGGAGAATTCTGATCAATAGCTCTACGCTTTTTTGAGTTCCAGCCTTTTAAAAGGGCAGGAGCCTTTGCTTTTTTCTCAGAAACTTCTCTTCCTTTGCGGACCAATTGATTAAAGGTTGGCAATATAACACCTCCTCATTTTATAGTTGCCGTTACGGCTATATGTTAGGGGAATTTATTTTTCCCACAAAACAACAAAATAATTACATATTTTTGGCATCTGTTAAAAATACACAGAAAAAGTCGATGATGAAGCGTTTTTTCGGCAATTCAACATAATTTTCCATCGAAAAAACTCTACTACTCGGCAATTTATAATGTTATCACAAATAATAGGAATTTGTCAAATCTTTTTTTACTGATTTCTACTTCTTTTTTAATAATATGAAATTAGAAAAATTTACAGAAATGCTTGTTTCAAAAAGTTACCCTCAATCGTTGTGCGACTGAGGGTAACGTATTATTAATCTTTCTTTTTGCGGCTGTTAGGATTGTGCGGTGGCTTATTATAATGATATCTTTGTCCTTTTGGCAAAGATTTTGGTGATGCACGCCGCGGAAGCTCAATATCTGCCGTATCTGATTTTGCTTTTTTAAAGTCGCCTTTTTTTCCAGCGATATGAGGCTTACTGTCAGCGGCTATTTTGGCAGCCAAGCGTTTTCTTCTCATTACAGTAGTTAAAATAACATAGGAAAATCCGCAGATAGAGAGGAATATTAACAGCATACCGATGTATAAACTTTTTTCGCCGTTACCGTTTGAATTACCGACGTTTTTAATGGAATCGAAAGGATGGTCGCCTGTATTTGCAACTGCCTGATCTATAGATAACTGTTTCCAGACACTTGAATCAAGCACTTTTGCATTTGATTTTTGGCTATCGTATATTGCGTATTTGCTTGTTGTACTTGTATCGTTTGTTCCTGAACCTTCATCCTCTGAAGAAGTTGTATTATTAGTTACTACAGATGAAGTATTTGAATTTGAACTCACAGAAGAATTCGAGGAGGTTGTTTGCTCGGGTTCAGTAGCTATTTGGCTTGACGCTGCAGGCGGATCTGTTGGATCAGGTGCTTTTGTTGCCGGCGGTGTTGTTGGTGTTGGAGGCGGGTCAGTAGCGACTGGCGCCGACGTGGCAGTTTGCGAGGATGTAGTTCCGTTACCTTCTGGTGCCGCATAAGCGCAAAAAGCTGTTGCCAGCCCCGAAATCAGCAAAATAATAGATAATATTAAAACAAAACTAAAAGATTTTAAATTATTACGCATGTTTTTCTCCTGAAGTTTATATTATAAACATAATACCACAAAATAAAAAGAAAACACAAGGATTTTAAAAGAATTTACATTTAATCAATATTTTTTATTGATAATTTTTGCCACAAAATTTTTAATGCTCATAATTTATGGGTTAATTTTATTCAAGTTTGTACCATCTGGGTTGATTCTATATAAATTATTGTTTGTATCGTAAAAAAATATATAGTTTTTTGTTATATAGATTTCCCGCACTTTAGAATCTTTATATAGTAGCTCGTTCTCTGTTCCGTCCAATTTCATTTTATATAGATAGTCGTTTTTATTATTCGTATAATACATCCAATCGCCTGAAACATTTAGATTATCTACATAATCATCTTTAAGCGGTGTATAAATCATTTTATCTTGTTTTGTGGATAAATTATATTCATACATTGGATTAATCCCATAACCCCTATCGTTTTTCGTGTGATAATATATGTTATTACATATAAAGCCGCTGTAATAGCCAGGGTCATTAAACATAAATGTTTTGTTTTTTCCATCTAAATCAATACGATACCAGGAACCTTTGGTTACATTTTCACTCGTTCTTCCTTCATCAGTGAGATAATATAAATATCCAGAATCGTAGTATATTTCTACATTGTATTTATCAGCAGCGATAACCTTCGAATTTTTTCCATCTAGATCTGATTGCATTATTTCAGAATTATCACAATAATACAACCTATTATTTAAAGCAATATAGTAATTAGAGCCAATATATTCAGTCTGCTGTGTTCGCAGATTGTAGCAGTACGTTTTATTTGATGAGATAATTGGTGCTAAAAAATAACCAGCATATGTTGCTCCACTATAGTAAATGCGCTCTCCAATTATTCCCGAAAAGTAAGACGCTTGATTGCTTGAGATTTTTATTGGATTAGTATTGTTGTTATTGATTCCAAACATTCTAAACGATTTTGAAAATGGTAGATCATATAAAACGCTTGATTCTGTATTAATAAAAAAAACACTGTCGCCTTGAAATGCAAATT
>JAUZPX010000027.1 GCA_030705695.1 Bacillota bacterium | reverse complement strand
TCAAGCGATGAAAGTGTATTGCATAATTGCCCAAATTTGAGCGATGTTGACGCAGCAATTCAGATATTACGGTATCTGGGCGGTAAAATTAAAAGGGAAAGCAATACACTGATAATCGATACAAAAGGTGTTAACCGATATGATATTCCCGATGGTTTGATGCGGGAAATGAGATCCTCTGTTGTTTTTTTGGGTGCTATTTTGGCAAGAACCGGACGTGCAAGAATCTCTTTTCCGGGCGGTTGTGAGATAGGCTTGCGACCTATCGATTTACACCTTTCCTCATTGCGCCAAATGGGTGTCGAAATTTCAGAGAACAGGGGAGTTCTTGATTGTTTTGCACCCGAAGGTCTTACAGGAGCGAATATTTTGCTTTCGTTTCCAAGCGTGGGAGCAACAGAAAATATTATGCTGGCGGCATCACTTGCTAAGGGAACTACCGTTATAACAAATGCCGCACGTGAGCCTGAAATCGTTGATTTGGCGGACTTTTTAATTGAGTGCGGAGCTAACATTTCGGGTGCCGGTGAGGGCACAATTGTTATTGAAGGTGTCCAAAAGCTGCATGGGGTGCAACATACTATAATCCCAGATAGAATTGTAGCTGCTACTCTTTTGGCGGCAGGTGCAATTACAGGCGGAGAAATTGTATTAAACAATTTTATATCAAGCCATATTGGCGCAGTACTTCCTATTTTTACTGAATGTGGTTGTCATATCCGTCTTTACGAGGGAAAGTTAAAGCTAACAGCTCCTGAAAAACTTTATGCACTTGGTACGATTCGTACAATGCCGTATCCGGGTTTTCCCACAGATGCCCAGGCACCTTTGATGGCTATGGCTACGGTAGCTAGCGGAACGTCGGTATTTGTAGAAAATATTTTTGAAAGCCGATATAAACATGTGAGCGAATTTATACGTATGGGAGCAAAAATCAAGGTAGAGGGTAAAGTTGCCGTTATAGAAGGCGTACAGAATTTATACGGTGCACAAGTTGAAGCAATGGATCTTCGAGGAGCAGCAGCGCTTGTTGTCGCCGCTCTTTGTGCAGTGGGAACAACAGAGCTTGAAGGCGTACATTATTTAGAACGTGGATATCAGGATTTCGAGGGAGTTCTTACAACTCTAGGAGGATCTGTTAAGAAGATATAGTTTAGGAAGTATAAAGGAGGGTAAAGGACGTGCCGTATCAAGGAAGTAACAACCAAAATCCGAAAAAGCGCAGTAGCTTACCGTCACAGGGAAACGTCCCAAGCCATAGCAAAAACAGCGGGCAACCTCCAAAAAGCTCATTACAAAACCGAGTGTCATCAAAATCAAACGGGTACTATCCGATATCGCCTAGCCCTGTTCGTAAACGTGTAAATCAGCAGGATTCTGCTGTTAATAACAGACCAAACACTACTTCTCAAAAAAAAGTACAGAGGACACAATCGAAGAGAAATAATTCTGAACCACGAATCCCTTCGAATTCAGATTCAGAGCAAAAGATAAATAAAGCTAAAGAATTTCGTGAATTACAAAAGAAAAAATTGCGTTCAGCAAAAAATTTGAATCCAAGAATAATCCGTCGCAGAAAACGTCTTAAAGCTGCGGCAATTTTAGTTTTTTTACTGGTTGTTGCATTTGTGTTATCGACAACGGTGTTCTTTAATATTAATACAATTCAGGTAAGTGGAACAAGTAAGTATAAACAGGACCAGATTATTGATCTTTCCAAAATTTCTAATGGAAATAACTTGTTTTTGCTTGATATAAAAGGAGCAGAACAAAATATATATAGCACATTGCCTTTTGTTGACAGCGTTGAAATAAAAAGAATACTTCCCAGTACTGTTGAAATTCATGTTAACGAAGCGCCAGTTGCATATACAATTAATGACGGTTCTGAATATTACGCTGTAAGTGCTCAAGGCAGAGTTATGGAGAAATCGGAAAAGAACATTTACAAAGCCCCGACTTTAATAGGAGCAAAGATGTTGCCAACTGAGATTGGCTCATTAATAAGTTATAAAAATACAAATGTCGGAGTAATTCTTTCGTCTTTGTTCTGTGCGCTTAAGAACAATAATGTAACAAAAATTACAAAAGTAGATATTTCCGATCTGTCAAAGATTAAAATGATATATAATAATCGAATAAATGTACTTCTCGGAACACCTGACGATATGGATTATAAAATTCGAACTGTAAGGCTTATTGCAACACAAAAACTTGAACCGACTGACCGAGGAGATCTTGATGTTTCTCTTTCAAACAGTGAAACAAAAGCATCATATTTCCTGCCGAATTATGATGTGTCATCAGGAACTGCTTCAAAATAAAGCAAATTCGAGAAAAATCAGCAAAATACGGCAAAAATAATGTGTTTTTAAAAAAACAATTGAAATTATAAAGGAAATATGTTAAAGTAATAAATGGCATAGTATATTAAGTTTAAAAAGATTTTACATAATACATAGGAAGTATATAAATAGGAGGATATTACAGATGGCTTTTCAACTGGAAAAGGGAACAGCAAATAATCTGCCTGTAATTAAAGTAGTCGGAGTTGGTGGCGGCGGTGGAAATGCAATCAATCGCATGGTTGAAATGGAAGTTCGCAGTGTTGAATTTATTGCAGTAAACACAGATGAACACGTGCTGCAGTATTCAAATGCAGCCCAGAAAATAAAAATCGGCGATAGAATTACACACGGTAAGGGTGCTGGCTCAAAGCCTGAAATTGGCGAGAAATCTGCTGAGGAAAACGCAGAAGAAATTGCGGAAGTACTTAAAAACACCGATATGGTATTTGTCACGGCAGGTATGGGTGGCGGCACAGGAACAGGCGCTGCACCGGTTATTGCAAGAATTGCTCAGGATCTCGGCATTCTTACAGTAGCAATCGTTACAAAACCTTTTGCTTTTGAGGGTAAAAGACGTATGGAGCAAGCCGAGCGCGGCATTGAAGAATTAAGCCACCATGTTGATTCTCTCATTGTTGTTCCAAACGAAAGACTAAAACATGTAAGCGAGCAGAGAATTACACTTCAAAATGCTTTTATGATTGCTGATGATGTTCTTCGCCAAGGTGTTCAGAGCATTTCAGATTTGATCTTGATCCCCGGTCTTGTCAATCTTGACTTTGCCGATGTTACAGCTGTTATGAAAGGCGCAGGATACGCTCACATGGGCGTAGGCAGAGCAAGCGGTAAAGAAAAAGCTACAATGGCTGCCGATATGGCTATATCCAGCCCGCTTTTGGAAACAACAATTAATGGCGCAAAGGGCGTAATTATTAATATTACAGCTTCTCCTGATATCGGACTTGATGAAATCGATTCAGCTTCATCGATGATTACAGATAAAGCTGATGCAGACGCTAACATTATTTGGGGTGCTGTTATTGATGAAAGTCTTGACGATGAAATGTGTGTAACTGTAATTGCCACAGGTTTTTCAAGTAAAGATCCCGGCAAAATGTCATCAAGTTCAAAAGATAGCACTGTATTGAACAGTTCTTCAAGTAAAAATGCTTCTGCAACTTCAGACAAAAAAACTCCACAAAAGTCTGATGACGATGATGACGATACATTCTATGATATTATGTCTATCTTCAATAAAAAATAAGAATTACATAAAATTAAAACGGAACGTAAATACGTTCCGTTTTTTTATCTTTTATAATTGAAGACTAAATACTTTAATGGCATTTTCATATGTTAATTTTTTATATGCTGCTTCTGAAACAAGATTCTTGAAATTGCTCAAATATTCACGATAATACTCATGGTTCAAAGTATCAAGCCCATCGATTGTGTTATCGGTACCGAACATAATTTTATCTTCATAACCCATTTGAATTAGTTTGAGTGTTTTTTTAGGTTCAACCCAACAGGTATCACCAAATAAATTCGGCAGTTGAATAATTAATTTCATTGCTTCCTCGTTATCGGTGCCAAGTCCCATATGGCCCATAACAAAATTGACATCAGGATATTTCTTTGCCATATTATAAACACAGATTGGTGCACTGCATGTATCGCTTGCAGTGTGTATCAGTATAGGCAACCTAAACTCTTGCGCTATTTTTATAAATGCTTCTGTTTTTGGGTCATCAAATGTAGTTGCAGAATGAAACGGATGAAATTTTAGTCCGTAGATTACATCACGGTTTTCGGAAATTAAGCTAATAAATTCTTTATCGGGAGTTTCATTTTTTATTTTGCACCAAAGCATTGCCCCAATTTTACTAGGATTATTACGTACAAACTCAATTGTTTTTTCGTTAGCCTTAATCTGAGAATATTGCATATCTATAGGAATATCGTTTTGTTGATGA
This sequence comes from Bacillota bacterium, assembly GCA_030705695.1. Lineage (GTDB taxonomy): Bacteria > Bacillota > Clostridia > Oscillospirales > Acutalibacteraceae > JAUZPX01. Next base: position 15,770 of record JAUZPX010000027.1, on the reverse strand, counting down.
TCTGCTTCTGCTGCCTCAGTATTTGAAACAAGAGAAAAATCAACTCCATATTTATTCATCGATTGTAACAGCTGCTCTTCAGGCATATCAAAGCCAATCATTTTACCAATGTGAGTATGCATGTCAATTAGCATATTTTAAGCCTTCTTTGAAATATATAATACATAACTTATTGTGTTTTTTCAAATGTCTTCATTGTAAGAGGAATGTTCTTCGTTTAAGGGAATTTTGTTTTGATTTTCGATTTCAGAAGCATATTTTTTTAGAAATTGTTCCATTTCATCAGTGGCATCAGGTTCGAATTTTTCTTCGACTATCTCATTTTCACGGAATTCTTCCTCGCTGGCCTCTTCTTTTAGTTCTTCATCAGAAACAGCAACCATACCGCTTTTTGCCCTAATCATATCAGAAATGCCCAATCCGACAATACCTGTAAATGCGTAAATAAAAATGTAAGATAAAGCGGAAAATAAATCTCGGGAATCATAAAACAAAAAACAGCTTGGCAAATAAATCACAGGTGCAATTGGGACAAAAAACCAGTCAAAGCCGTATTTATTACCATAAATAATTCCCATAATTATACAAGCGGTAGGAATGACAAACAAACCTAAAAAAATTGATACCGTATCTTTTGTTGCAGATGATCCAAATGTTTGAATCTCTAAAAAAGGCAAAACATAAAATGCACAAATGTAAATTATTGTATAAGGAAGAAACTTTTTAATGCTTTTTTTCATGTATATCAACTCCCAATTTTAAGATATTTCTACCATATAATACCATATAAATTTTCATAGTACAATAATATTTGTCAATAAATGATTGACACGGCGAGGTTTTTCTAATAAACTATAGGTGTGTAAATACCTATACCGAAAGGGGAAGCGGTTCATGTCTGACGATTCTGGCAGTAATCATACTGCTACAGAATTCAGCGGCAATTTTGCCGATAAAAAACTTCTAAAAAAGCAAGGATTATTCGAGAAATTCTTAGGAAAATCCAAAAGCAAACAAAATGTAGAAGAAGAAATTCTCACCATGGTTGATGCAGGAGAAGAAGATGGTATTATTGAAAGCGGAACCAAACAAATAATTGAAAATTTGTTTGATTTTAATGATACGCCTGCAAGCGAGATCATGACGCACCGCAGAGATATTGACGCTGTGGAAGATATAATGCCGATTAGCGATATAGTTCAATGTGCAATAGATACAGGTCACTCAAGAATTCCAGTGTATCATGAGGACATTGACGATATTGTCGGTGTATTGTACGTTAAAGATCTTTTAAAGTATGTCTGTAGTGAAGTACCAAAGAATTTTAAAATTACAAACATTACACGTGATGTATTATATGTGCCTAAAGCGAAACCATGCAGCGAACTTTTTACTGAAATGACTGAACAGAAAATTCAGCTTGCAATCGTAATGGATGAATATGGCGGAACAGAGGGACTTATAACTATGGAGGATCTTATTGAGTCTATTTTCGGAAATATTCAGGACGAATATGACGACGAAGAAGAGGAAATCCAGCAAATCAGTGAAAATAAGTTTACCGTTGACGGAGCCACACCAATAAGCGATGTTTCTCAGTTAATTGATATAGAAATAGATGACGAGGGCTGTGAAACAGTTGCAGGTCTAATCCTTGAGAAGCTTGGACGTATTCCGGAACAAGGTGAACACCCTTCCGTAAAAATTGACAATATTGAACTTACGGTTCAAGAGATTGAGGACCGCCGTATTTCAAAAGTGCTTGTAATAAAAACAGAATAAACAATAAATATGGGCAATTCGATTTTCGAATTGCCCTAAAATTATGTATTTTAAAAAGAATGCCTCAGCACTTTAGTGCTGAGGCTAATTAATTGTATTACAACCAGAACATAAATCGTCTGGCAATTTGATAATAAGGAATTGAGTTGCCTTGTATTTTATAAATTGTATTGGTAATGCCGGGGATATACATTGCCAAGAAGAGCAAATTAAAAATTACTCCGACAACAACACATGCAACAAATAATTTAACAGCCAACTTTTTGATTTCCGGTTTTTTACAATTATTATAAAGAAAGAACGTAACTGCCAATGCACCCAATGTCATTTGCCATGCAAAGTCGATATTATATCGGGCGGCATATCCGCTCTGCCAAGTAATGAGTATGCAGGAAAGAGGAATAAGTATGCACGGCAGTACCAAAAGCCAGAAGCCCTTAATTCTTGTTTTGCGATCAGGAAGTTGCCGCCTTGCTGTGTTAAGCTTTAACAGCATAAACAGCACAGGGATTCTCCACAATGCGCCCCACATTACAAAGGATTCTGAAAAATAATAGCCATTGAGTCCAAAGCTTTCAGCATTACCCTGGAAAAACGGGAAAGTCATCGAGAATGCAGGTGTTGCAAGGAGGAAGTTCCATATTGCAATGAAAACTTTCGTGATTGATGGCGTAAAATGAAGGAAGTCGTTAATTGTCAGCGAGTATTCTATACCGAAGTCAAAAGGTGAACCGAATCTGATAAAATTATAACTGGCTTGAATTAAACCGAAGAAAATCAGAGGTAATAATGCAGCAATCAAATATTGCACCGTAATTTTCTTCTTTGATTTGTTCTTAGAATTCAAAGTAAGGTCATCAGTGGATTTTTTTGCTTTAAAGAATCCATAAACAAGCCAAGGAATAACGCAAAGAACATAAAGAACAAATGTGGCTCGTGCCAAAACAGCCAACCCGAAAAATGCAGTGGCAGCTGTTAAAAATCCAAGCTTAATTTTTCCGTTGCCAACTATGTTTGATTTCATCATAAAATAAATTCCGATAGTGGCAAACATAATTGTTGAAAGTTCTGCCGCTTCATACATTAGCGGCCGGCATACGCAGGCAAAGAAGCCTGCTGAGAAAAGTAGGATCAGCAATCCTCCGTATGCGAAATTAAATGGCGTTTTTGGCAAGAACTTTCGTATAATCTGCATGTAACTCAAACCCAGGAAAATTGCTGCTATGAATCCAAATAGGGCACATGCCGCAGCTACCGGGATATATGTTCCTGTGATTAATGTGTAAGGTACATATACAAGAACAATTGGAGCAATTCCGTAATAGGAATAATATTTTCCGTTATACAACAGATGGTCCCACTTGAATTTTATTCCTGTTTGAACACGTTCTGTATAATCATAAGGATTGTTTAAATCAAGCAATGTTTTTGATGGCCTTGGCGAAATGCTTACCTGATGATGAATAATTGAGTTCACCATTTCCTGAGTTGTTTCATCACCAACGTCAATATGCATCAGGTTTTTATCCCCCTGCAGATAAGCACCCGTATAAAAGATGACTATACCAACCAGGAAGGAAGCAAATAAGAAAGTAGTAATTGCAATAACCAGAGAATGTTTCCATCTGCATTTATCCAGAGAGCGTTTCATAAACGGCGCCTTGATAAACAAGAATAAAAATAAGGGTATTAAGAACAGAAACGCAACCCTTCCAAAACTAAAAGAGAACGGAATAGGATCATTTAATACGATGCTCTTAATTTGCACATATTGATTGGGATTTAAAATAAAGCAAATGCGAATTTTACCGACGTTTCCGCAATAATCACACCGCTTAAATTGTGTATAAGGTGTGTTTTTTAATATTTGCATATTATCAGTGGCAACATTGGTGAGCGTTCTGCGATATTCCGATTGGGTTACATCAGTATAGTCAATAGTAAGGTTCAAGTCGGCTGGTGAACTTTTTGATGTACTTGTAATAATTCGAATTGAACCTACAGGGCTGTTGATATTTGGAATTTCAATATAGGGACCTGGGTCGCCTCCCTGATTCGGCACTTTTTTGCCGTTAGGTAGAGTAGGATAAGTTACGTTTGTCGGAGCAGTTGATTTGTTTCGCATATATGTTGCGTCGGGTGCATTGGAAGTTGATGAAAATGTATGCGGAGAAAAGTAATAACCGTCGTTGTTTACGGTGTAATTATTGCCTTCAACAGTAAAACCTGAAACATTAAGTTTACTTAAATCAACATTCATCTTGGTAAATTCGCCGCTTGTTAGCTGATAAGCTTGAAAATTAAAGACAAGTACTTCAAGAGCCAATACAACAACAAAACAACCGCCGATAAAACGAATTGTTTTCTTCTTAATATCATTGCTGTTTTCAAAAATCTTATAAAAACATTTTTTTACAAGCAGTAATATTGCCATTCCTAAAATGGTACATCCTACAGCACAAATTGTAAAAATAGGTTTTGAGGTACCAAAACGAAATGTTTTAAGTGTAATTAATGCTAAAATAATCACTGAGATTAAAAAACCCAAAAAAGAATCAAATACAAAAGATTTCAGTTTTAATTTTTTTTGTGGTGAGAAAAGTTTATTTCCCAGTAAACGACAGATTATCGTTACAACCGCAACGGTTGCCAATTGAATCCACAATGGTATTCGCCTCACTCATTCTCCATTATTAAATATGTAAACGTTGTAATGGGCTGTAACAATTCCGAAATGTTATCTTTTTAGATAAGTCGGAGATGTTACAGTCCATTTAATTAGTCTTCTGAAATTTCCGTCTGACTGCTTTTTCTTTTTGTTATTACTTTAAGCAAATCAATATTTTTATAGCGCAGGAAACATAATCCTGCAAAAATAAGAATGCCTAAAAGCGTAAGTGTAAGCCCCGGAATAAATCCATCGGGCAAATATTTCATTGTAATTGTATGATGCCCTTTAGATACTGGAATACCAAGCAAAGTATCGGCTATTTTTAGAGTGTCGACTTTCTTTCCGTCAACATAGACAGCCCAGCCTTTTTCATATGAAATAGATGTGTAAAGGACACCATCCTGATCGGCGTCAACCTTTCCTGTTATCTTTGTATCTGAGAAAGATGTTGTTTTGAAAGCATTGCTTTTAAGCTTTGCTGTTCCCAAATCGAAAACATCATCATTTAAAACACTTGCGTATATTTTAGCTGTCACTCCGCACGACTGGGACTGAGTGCCTGTAACTGTGGATGTGATAGTAACCACATCGCCCTTTTTGAATACACCTGCAGGGAAAACATAAGGTGCCCAGCTCGGATTGCTTATATTAAAGTTGTGCGATACATTTTTCTTTGTACAGCTTACAGTAACAGTACCACTGTTAGAGGCACCAGGACCCGCTCCGATGTCAGCATACATATACAATGTTCCGTCTTTTGGCATTGTATATTCAAAATTGATCGTACCCATTGTCTGACCTTGTGTCAGATACAGACTGTAAATGCCATAACCGACAGTAGTTTGCTGCAGGTTACTATGATGATTTGCTGAGTACGGAACAGCTGTGAAAACATTTTGATTTATTCCAGTTGCTGCTTTAAAGAAATCGTTTTGCAGAGTGAATTTATCAACCTGTTGGGTTGTTCCTTTAGTAACTTCATTAATGGTAAAGTCTTTTATTTTATTGTTTGCCATAAAAGCAAGTGGTAAAGTGTTTTTAAGCTGATAAAGTTTTACTTGAGCGCCGCCCACAGTATTTGCAGGTACCGTCTTTACTAAGGTTGAATGAGTCGAGTCAAGTAATGTTGCGTCAATATTGTTAGGATCACTTTTTACAAGTAGATACTTCATGCCGAGCATTGCGTTGGCAACAGGACTGGTCTCTTCATACCATGTTCTGTTCGCGAGAACCCAAGTGGGGATTCCCAAAGCTTGAGTGAAATTCAAAACGTCAAGTTTACCTGTTGATGAGAACAAAGAAAGACCGTTATATTTATAAAGCATTGGGTCGTTAAGAGTTTGACTTGTTGTATCGTCAACACGGTAAAATTCTTTGCTGTTCTTTTCCTTATCACGCATTGTATTTAGTGCAACCTGAATTTGGTCATAGCTTGTCGGGTAAGTGCTGCGGTCAGTTACCGTAACGGTTTTTATGCCGTTTGTTGTGTTAAATAACATTTCACCGATAATAAGAGCAAAAATCAAATAGCTTAAAAGTTGTTTAGTAATTAGCTTGTTATTATAAATGAACAATAGAATTACCATAACCAGTGCAATAGCTATTGTGCACATAACAGCAAAAATACGGGTTAAATCCTCACCCCCGCCTAATGATTTCATTTGAATTTTGAAAATATAAATTGCATATGCCAAAAATACAAGAATATTAAGCCCTAAAAGCATGAAAAGATAGCGCATTAGGGAATCGCTTCTGAATTTTACATAATTTGCAATAAGCAGTCCTATAATTGCAGTTGCTGCGATTACAGCACCTATAATAAGCCCTTTAAGGTGAGAGAAAATTTGATTGATTTGAGGAAGTGTTCCCGAGTTAATTGGAATTGCGATAACTACAATAATGAATGCGGCAAAAACAATTGTTGTCAGAATTGTGTCAAATTTATTGCTTTTTTCGATGGAAGTAAAGGCTCTAAATGCCATTATAACAAGTATAAATGAGATTAAAAACGAGTAACGATAGGGAAGCTGATTTGTGGAATGGAAACCATGCCACATGAAATCAAGATATTTAAAATGCATGCTAATGAACATAAATGCAAGTAAAAGGCCGCAGAAGATTTTTTCTCTGAGCTTAATATTCTTTAGTACAAAGAATGCACCTGCGAACAATACAGCAGCGACTCCGCAATATATGTTAGGAAGTCCCGATACAGCTGTAGGTCCTCGGAAGCCTATCAGAGAGGAAATCATATTTGACATGGTGTCGTTATATTGCCCGACTCCTGTGACGCAATCCCAAAGATTGCCGAAGATTCCTTTATCAGTTCCAATCCAGTTGTCAACATTGCTTTGTGCAACTTTAAGTGCAAGAAAAGCAGGAATTTCTAGGAAAGCGGTAATGCATAATGATAAAATTGAAAACAATATAATTCTTGCCAATCTTTTTGCGTGTTCTTTAATCTCGATTTTATAATCATATACGGTTACACCGATAAAGCAGAATACAACAAAGAAGCATGTGAAAAGACCGATTAGGTAGTTTGTAAGGATTGATAAAGCAAGACTTACTACAAAGAGTTTGAATTTTTTCTCTCGAAGCAGCTTTACAGCACCCAAGCAAACAAGTGGTAAAAGCGCAACGGTATCAATCCAAATAATGCACCAGTAATATCCCATAACGAAGGCACATAAAGCGTATAGCGTTGAAAATGCGACAATTGAAATATCGTTTTTCTTGAAAAGCCCACGGAAGCAGATTGCCGTAAACATTCCCGCAAAGCCGACTTTCATAACAAGGATAAGCGTCATGGCTTCTCTCAGGTATTGTGCTGGGAAGAAAACAGTTAGAAAATTGAGCGGACTGGCAAGATAATAAGATATAATAGAAAAGTAATTGGAGCCAAGTCCTGAATTCCAAGAATAAAGCAATGAACCGCCTGTTTGCAGCTTTTGCTGATAAGTAGACAAAAACGGGTAATACTGATGCCAGAGATCAGTAACAATAATTTGTCTGCCCCCAAAAGGATAAACACCTGCCATAATAAAACCGATGCCCATTAAAATAAACGGAACAAAAAAAGAAAGAATGATAAACCTATTTCTTTTTAAATATTCAACAGAAACCTGTTCTTCCAATGCAACAGTTCCGTCACTCTTTTTTTCAAGCTTTGGATTGATACTTTTTTTCTTTTGCATATAAGCTTTACCTCCGATATTGTTGTCGAATTCTGCTAAAAATGCCTTCCTTATTTTATCATTGAAAAGTGTTTTGGTAAATAGTTATTTGTTAAAAATTTGTAAGTTTTTTTAGGAATTGGAAAAAACATTTACTTTATTCTTTAAATTTGCTATAATCCTAAATGAAAAATTGTTTTTAATATCCTGAAATTAAGGTGAAAATAATGAACAAAAAAGTCGATCTGGTCGTTCCGTGCTATAACGAAGAAGAAGGTTTAAAAGTATTTGTAACCGAAACCAACAAAATTATTAATACGATTGTTGGTTATGACTTTCAATATATTTTAGTGGATGACGGAAGCAAGGATAAAACTTTTGCCATAATGAAAGAGCTTGCTTCTGAGTTTAATAACATTAAGTATATTTCATTTTCCAGAAATTTCGGTAAGGAAGCCGCAATGTACGCCGGGCTTAAAAATTCAAAAGGTGATTTTGTGGTTGTTATGGACGCTGATCTTCAGCATCCGCCGTCAATGATACCGGATATGGTAAAAGCTACCGAGGAAGGTTATGATTGCTGCGCTGCAATGCGCACTACCCGAAAAGGCGAGTCAAAGGTCAGAAGTCTGTTCTCAAGAAATTTTTATAAATTCTCAAATAAAATCACAGATGTCAAAATGCCTTACGGTGCGGTTGATTTCCGTATTATGTCACGGCAAATGGTTAATGCGATTTTGTCGCTTTCAGAAGTTCAGCGTTTTTCAAAAGGTATTTTCAGTTGGGTCGGGTTTGATACAAAATGGATTCCTTATGAAAATGTCGAGCGTGCTATCGGCACCACAAAATGGAGCTTTTGGGGATTGTTTAAATATGCGATAGACGGAATCACCTCGTTTTCCGTAGCTCCGCTTCGTTTAATTTCTGCTATCGGATTTTTTATTTCTGCCGTTTCATTTATTTATATTATAATTACTTTAATTCAAGCTCTTGTGTTTGGTGTTCAAACGCCTGGATATGTGACAACGCTTTGCGCAACGCTCTTTCTTGGCGGAATTATCGAGATGTCTGTCGGTATTCTGGGTGAATATGTTGCAAGAATCTATATGGAATCCAAAAACCGTCCTATATATCTTTTAAAGCATACAAATATTGAAATAGAAGATAATAAGGCGGACAAAGAATGAAAAAAATAAAAAGTGTATTTGATGAAAAATTTATCAAATTCATAATAGTCGGTGTAATCAATACAATTGTCGGTTCGGCGATTATGTTTGGGCTTATGAATTTGGTTAATTGGACATATCTTGATAATCATGTTTATCAAGATTTTGGCTACTGGTTCTCAACCATTGCCAATTATGTACTTACAAGTATTTTAAGCTTTTTCTTAAATAAGTATTTTACGTTTAAAAGCAAAGCTAACACAGGCAAATCAATTATTAAATTTGCAATAAACATTATTGTTTGTATGGTTATTGCCTATGGCATTGCAAAGCCTCTTGTTTTATGGATTTTTGCGGGAGCATCGCCAAAGTTGCGTGATAATGTTGCGTTGTTTGTTGGTATGGTTCTATTTACAGGTCTTAACTATTTCGGTCAGCGTTTCTTCGCTTTCAAAGAGGAACCAACGGAAGTTAAAAACGAACAGGATTCTTCAATCGATAATAAATAAAAATAATTTAATTGAACAAAAGCCGAAGATGATGGATATATCATCCTCGGCTTTTTACGAATTTTCATAAAATAGTATATGAAGAAAAATTATGCAAATAATAAACAAGTCATTAAATTAATTGATAAAGGAGTTTATTATATTATGAGTTATTTCAATGCGTTTTGGGTAGGCGGTTTGATTTGCGTTGTAGGGCAGATACTTATCGATAAAACAAAGATGACACCTGCAAGGATTCTTGTGCTTTTTGTAACACTTGGCGTTGTATTGACTGCTATAGGTATTTACGGTCCGCTTGTTAATTTTGCAGGGGCAGGGGCAACAGTTCCGCTTTTGGGATTTGGATATATTATGGCTAACGGTATCAAATCTGCTGTTGCAAGTAACGGGCTTATCGGTGCGCTAACAGGAGGAATTACAGCAGCGGCTGCAGGTATTACAGCTGCTATTGTGTTTGGATATATTGCGGCGCTTGTGTCAAAACCCAGTGATAAAGCTTAATAATAGTCAATTAACCTGAAAACATTACTGCCTTTGAGGACAATTTTCCGCTGAACTGTGTTGTCCTCGTCGGAATCCGACAGGATTCTATTCTCTTCCGCCTTGCGCAGCGGAAAATCTCCCCCGCAAATTCAAGTACACTTTGGGGGTTAATCGACTATAAAAAATATCCGGCTGACGAATTTTCGTCGGCCGGGATTTTTCTGTAAAAATTATAAAATTGAGCAGTCGAGGTAACGCTCAAGTTCCTCGTCGTCCTTTTTCTTTTTTTCTCCAAGAATAACCAATGCTGTCATTGCTGCCGATAAAGCGGCTACAAATGAAATAATACCGATAATTGTCCAAAATGCTCCCTTTTTCATGAAGAAACCTCCTTGTTTGTTGAAACTTCCCTCTATTGATATCATACCCAATGTTTTTGCAAAAGTCAATAAAATCATTATGTTTATGTTTGCTGATTGGATATTCTGTATTTATTATTATATGCAATTACATACAAAAATTATATAGAAAATAAAAAAACAGGGCTAATGCCCTGCAATTTTTTAAATTAAATTATTGAGCTGCGTTAAGTCTGCGGGCAAGGGCGGACTTGCTTCTTGCAGCAGTGTTTTTATGCATAATTCCTTTTGCGGCGGCTTGGTCGATCTTTTTAACTGCAAGACGTACAGCGTCAGCTTTATCGGCAGCGTTATTGTCAATAGCAATATAAGCTTTTTTAACAACAGTCTTCAAAGCGGTTTTAACCATTTTGTTTTGAGCTGTTTTAGTAGCAATAACTTTTACACGTTTTTTGGCTGATTTAATGTTTGGCATCGTCACACCTCCTTAAGGCAAACTCATGTACAATGTATAGTAACATTTTACTTGGGAAAATGCAAGCTTTTTTTTACAAAAAAAGAAGATTGTTTTTATTATCGTGTTTATATCTCTTATTTTTGAAATAATTGCAAACCTGTACTATCATTTTATTTCGCTTAATATAATTAATCAGAGAATATTTAAAGCGAGGAGCGTATGTTATAGATGGACTGGCATATGTTTTCGGGAATCGAAGCATCAGCGAAACTGAAAACCGACGGTATTAAAGGAATCAGCAGAACGGAAGCCTCAAAAAGACTTAGCGAGTATGGAAAAAACAAGCTGCGCGAAAAAAAGAAAAAAAGCATTTTTCGCATGTTTTTAGAACAGCTTACTGATTTTATGGTCCTTATCTTAATTGCAGCGGCTCTTGTTTCTTTTTTTACAGCGCAGAGCGAGCATAATGGGGATTATATCGATTCAATTATTATAATGGTTATTGTTATAATCAATGCAATAACGGGAGTAGTACAGGAGGAGCGAGCCGAGAAAGCTATTGAAGCGCTTAAAAAGCTAAGCTCTCCAAAGGCAAAGGTTATTCGTGAGGGCAAAGAGTGGCATATTGCTTCTGAGGAAGTTGTTCCAGGAGATATTATTGTACTTTCCACAGGCGATTATGTCTGTGCGGATGCCCGAGTGATTGTCGCTAATAATCTTATGAGCGAAGAAGCGGCTCTTACAGGCGAAAGCGAGCCTGTTGAAAAATACGCTGAATATAGAGGGAAATCAAACGACCCTCTTGGCGACCGTAAAAATATGCTTTTTGCCACTGGAGTTATTACATCGGGTAACGGCAGAGCCATTGTCGTTGAAACAGGAATGAACACTCAGGTTGGTAAGATAGCAACAATGATTTCTGATGAAGAAGCGCCAAAGACACCGCTTCAAAACAAGCTAGCGCAAACGGGGAAGATACTCGGTTTCGGTGCGCTTGCAATTTGCGCCGTGATTTTTGTGCTTGGACTTATCAATAACGTACCGCCTTTAGAAATGTTTATGATTTCTATAAGTCTGGCGGTTGCCGCAATACCCGAGGGCTTGGCTGCCGTTGTTACGATTGTACTTGCAATGGGCGTTCGTCGTATGGCTCAAAGCAGAGCAATAATTAGAAAATTGCCTGCTGTTGAAACTCTCGGCAGTGCAAGTGTTATTTGCTCAGACAAAACAGGTACGCTTACGCAAAATAAAATGACAGTCACATCGCTTATGAATTATGATGGCAAAGTAAATTCCGTTAGCGGAGAGGGCTGCGAAATTTTAACGCTTGCTTCTCTTTGCAACAATGCCGAGCTGAATATAAGCAAAAAAGATTACTATGCAACAGGAGAGCCTACCGAAGCTGCAATTATATCTGCCGCCGCATTATGCAAAAAGTTCAAGCCAGAGCTTGAAAAAGAATTTCAAAGAGTTAAGGAATTTCCTTTTGATTCAAACCGAAAACGCATGACAACGGTACACAAACTAAAAAATGGTCGTTTTCGGGTTGTTACGAAAGGCGCTCCCGATATTTTGCTTTCTCTTTGTACTTCTATTAAGAGGGCATCGGGTCTATCGGCAATGTCCGTAACCCAGAGGGCTAAAATCGAAAACCAAAACAATCAAATGGCGCAAAACGCATTGCGAGTGCTTGGCGTGGCTTATAAGGATGTTGCGAATATACCGTCGTCAATAGAAGAAGCGGAAAAAGGTCTTACATTTTGCGGGTTGATCGGCATGATTGACCCACCGCGCCCTCAAGCTAAGCAAGCTGTAAAAGATTGCAAAAGCGCAGGTATCCGTCCTGTAATGATTACAGGAGATCATGTGATAACTGCAAAGGCAATTGCAAAAGAGCTTGGCATTTTCAGTGGTGACGATAAAGCAATAACAGGCGTTGAGCTTGATAAAATTCCTGATGAGCAGTTGCAGAAAACAATTCATGATTATTCTGTTTTTGCAAGAGTCTCTCCCGAACATAAAGTGCGGATTGTCAAAGCATTTCGCTCTCGGGGTGAAGTAGTCGCTATGACAGGTGACGGCATTAACGATGCTCCTGCATTGAAAGCTGCTGATATCGGCTGTGCTATGGGGCTTACTGGTACAGACGTTGCAAAGGGTGCCGCTGATATGATAATGACTGACGATAATTTTTCAACTATTGTAGAAGCAATCAGACAGGGAAGAGGAATATTCGATAATATTAAAAAGACAGTCCATTTTTTGCTTAGCTCTAATATCGGTGAAATTCTCACGGTGCTTACAGCATTTCTTTTAAAATTACCGACGCCTCTTTTGGCGATTCAGCTTTTATGGGTAAATCTTGTAACGGATTCTCTTCCAGCACTTGCATTGGGTGTTGAACCGATTGATAAAGATATCATGCAGAGGAAACCAATTCATCAAAATGAAAGCCTATTTGCAAACGGTATGGCGCTGAGTATTGCAATTGAAGGATGTTTTATCGGAGCTATCTCGTTTTTGGCATACACAATTGGCAGGGTGTTTTTCGATGTTGGACCTGTGCCGGTAGTAGGGCGAACCATGGCGTTTTCTGTGTTGGCAATATCCCAGCTTGTACACGCCTTTAATGTGAGAAGCGAGCATTCGCTTTTTGAATGCGGATTTTTCAGCAATCTTAAAATGATTTATGCGTTTGTTATTTGTCTGTTTTTACAAGTTTCGGTTATCATGTTCCCGACTGTTTCAAAGGTGTTCAAAACAGCGTCTCTGAATACTGAGCAGTGGCTTATTGTAGCGGGGCTTTCACTTTTACCGCTTTTAATTACTGAAACAGAAAAACTGATAACATGGGCATATCGGAGAAAAAAAGAACGTGAGGAAATGATGCAAAGCAGGCTGCAAATTCAAAGAGAAATTTAATAGTGGCTGTTCGCAATAATATAAATTGCGAACAGCCACTTTATTTTATTAAATAATGATTAAATACTATTGACAAAGAAATAATAATGTTATATAGTTACGTACATAAGTAACTAACTTGATGACAAACTTCAAAATATACATTGCTATGTGTGTAGAAAGCAAGGTGAAAGAATGAAAGCAGCTCTTGAAGAAGGAAAAAGCATATTTCTTCAAATATCCGAATCGATTGAAGACGATATCCTAACGGAAATAATTTCAGAGGAAGAACTTATTCCTTCAACGAATCAAATTGCGAAGCATTACTTAATTAATCCTGCAACAGCAGCTAAAGGAGTCAACCTATTGGTTGATGATGGGATTATATATAAAAAGCGAGGGATAGGAATGTGCGTTAAAACAGGAGCAAGAGACATCATTCTCCAGAAACGGAAAAAAAGCTTTTATGATAATTTTATTTTGTCTCTTATCAAAGAAGCAGATAAATTGGGCATTTCAAAAACAGATCTTATTAATATGATAGAAAGAGATGAACAGCATGAACAGTAATTATGCGATTGAACTTTCAGACGTGACCATGAATTACGGAAAACACATGGCTCTTGATCATATGAATTTACAGCTTGAGCCGAATAAAATTTATGGTTTGCTCGGACGAAACGGTGCTGGAAAAACAACAATGCTGAATATTTTGGCATCGAAAGTATTTCAGACATCAGGTAAAGCCAAAGTCTTCGGAAGCGCATCTTACGAAAATATAAATATCTTAAAAAAAATATGCCTTATTGAAGAAAAAGGCTTTTATTCAAGCCACATTACAGTTGCAAGAGCATTAAAACTAGCATCGGGACTTTATCCGAATTGGGATAAAAAATATGCCGATGAGCTGCTTAGGTTATTTGAGCTTAACCCGAAAAAAAGGTTTAAACAATTATCTCGTGGAATGGAATCTTCTCTTGGGCTGATTATCGGATTGGCATCACGTGCACCGCTTACAATTTTTGATGAGCCGTCACTTGGGCTTGATGCAGTTATTCGTGAACGTTTTTATGACGCTGTAATTGAAGATTTTCAAAAATATCCTCGTACTATAATTATTTCAACTCATTTAATCGATGAAGTCAGCCGTTTGTTTGAAAATGTAATTATTGTTGACAGAGGAAAGATTTTACTGCAATCAGATACGATGGAATTAAAAGAAAAAGCTTATTACATTAGCGGAAAAGAAGATGCAGTCAAAGCTTGTGCCGAGGGCACTATTATATTGGATGAAGAACGTTTCGGCAGCACCTTTATTTATTCGGTTTATTCAAGGAACGGTTTAAAATGTCAGAATGACGTTGAAATACAGTCGATTCCGCTCCAAAAGCTGTTTGTTTACTTTATTAATCCGAAAATTCATGATTTACTTGAAAAAGGCGGTGTTTTGCAATGAGACTTAAAACCTTGCTTATTTATTATTTAGATACATTAAAACTTGCGGTCATCATTTTTTATTCAATTTATATTGTCGGCTCGCTTTTAGGTTCGGTTTCCTCTGCAATTGCCAGCAGAGGGTTGGAATACCAAGAAGAATCAGTTGCTAATACTTCTTGGTCAATGGGGATATCTTCTTTTGCAATATTTATGTTTGTTTTGTATTTGATTTTCTCCATGAAAAGTACTCGTTTTTTAATTTCTCGATCAGTTTCACGTAAAGAAATATTTCTTACTAATGTTATTGCATTAATTCCGATATCGGCAGTTTTGAGCATACTGCAAATAATAAGTATTTATTTGGACGGTTTTGTTCGTTTCTTATTTGGTTCAGAATTCAGAGGTTTATCGCTCGATGTCCAATCGTTTATGGCACCTAATATGAATAATATTTTTGTATTTTTCACTGTAAGTTTTTCTATAATAATTTGCTCTGGTGTGCTTGGATATCTTTTAGGCTCATTTATGGTGAGATGGAAGATCTTTACGATAAGCTTGGTTGCATTTTTGTTCGTTGCATATTTTGCATGTGTGTCAATTCCAAGTGTTGCTGCAAATTCAGTAAATGTGTTAAAATTTATGTTTACTGACAGCCAATCAGGAGTTTGGATAGCAGTAAAACTGATAGCTATTGCCGCAATTGCAATGATTATTGCTTTCCCTGTAATGCGAAAAATTACTGCTGTCAAACAAACACAGTAATACAGCTATTAATAATTTATATCACATATCACAATAACACCGTAAAGTACTGTTAATCACAGTACTT
>JAUZPX010000026.1 GCA_030705695.1 Bacillota bacterium | reverse complement strand
GCTACTAAGTCTCCTTAGTACCGGTGAGCTCTTACCTCGCCTTTCCACCCTTACCCGACACTTCATTTTAAATACATAAGATATATTCAAAATGAAGCATCGGGCGGTATATCTCTGTTGCACTTTCCCTAGGGTTACCCCCGGCGGCCGTTAGCCGTTATTCTTGCTCTGTGGAGCTCGGACTTTCCTCGGGCACTGCCTTTAGGCATTGTGACCCGCAGCTGCTTAATTCGCTCACAAAAATATTTTAGTATAAAAAAAATTTTTTGTCAATTTACTGTTGTTAATTTTCAAATAATATACTACAATAAACGTATTATTGAAAAAATAATAAAGGAGAAAACAAAATATGACTATTTCAGAAGAATCACTGCAAAAACATTTTGAATGGAAAGGTAAAATCGAGGTAGTTTCAAGAATTCCGCTTGAAACAAAGCAAGACTTATCATTAGCTTACACTCCCGGTGTAGCACAGCCTTGCCTTGAAATTCAAAAAGATTACGAAAAATCCTTTGATCTTACAAGACGCAATAATCTCGTTGCTGTTGTAACAGACGGTACTGCCGTATTGGGTCTTGGCGATATCGGACCTGAAGCAGGTATGCCTGTTATGGAAGGTAAAAGCATTCTCTTCAAAGAATTCGGCGGAGTAGACGCTTTCCCGATTTGCGTTCGTTCAAAAGACGTTGACGAAATCGTTAAAACAGTATATTTGATTTCCGGCAGCTTCGGCGGTATCAATCTTGAAGATATTTCTGCACCAAGATGCTTTGAAATTGAAAGAAAATTAAAAGAAATCTGCGATATTCCGATTTTCCACGATGATCAGCATGGAACAGCAATTGTTGCTGCAGCAGGATTATTAAATGCTCTTAAAATTATTAACAAAAACATCGGCGATCTTAAAGTCGTCATCAGCGGAGCAGGTGCAGCAGGCGTTGCAATTGCAGATCATTTTATGAATCTCGGCGTAAAAAATATCATTATGCTTAACAGCCGTGGAATTATAAACAAGAATATGCCAAACCTTAATTCAGAGCAAATGCGTATGGCTGAAATTACAAATAAAGAAGGACTTACTGGCACCCTTGCAGATGCTATGAAAGGCGCAGATGTATTTATCGGCGTTTCAGCACCTGGAATTCTCACAAAAGAGATGGTCAGCACTATGGCAAAAGACGCTATCGTGTTTGCTATGTCTAATCCGACACCTGAAATAATGCCTGATCTTGCCAAAGAAGCAGGAGCTAGAATTGTTGGTACAGGACGTTCGGATTTTGCAAATCAAATTAACAACGTTATTGCTTTCCCAGGTATTTTCAGAGGCGCTCTTGATTGCCGTGCTAAAGAAATCAACGAAGAAATGAAAGTTGCAGCATCACTTGCAATTGCAAATATGGTATCTGATGATGAGTTAACAGAAGATTTCATTCTTCCAAGCACACTTGACAGAAGAATCGGAAATATTGTTGCACAAGCAGTTATTGAAGCAGCAAAGAAAACAGGCGTTGCAAGAAAATAAATAATATAGGCAATAATATTTTTACTTTTATTCTTTATAACTGTTTAAGATTTTTTGTCTTTCTTCATTAAGAATTTCTTTATAAATCGACACATAAATGCACTCTTGGCAGAGACCTTGTATATTCAAGGAAATTTCGTCAAGTGTGCATTTTTCATTTTCAAAGTAAATACAAAACAAATTTTCACAATACATATATTTCACCTCAATTATATTTTGACATAAATCCTGTCAAAAATCAATGGCAGAATTTATTTTGTATATAATAATTCTGGTGATTATATGATTTATAAAAGAATTAAAGCTTTCAGAGAAGATAAGGACTGGACTCAACAAAAAGTTGCAGACATGCTGAGCATAAGTAGAAGCACATATTCCGCTTATGAAAATGGCGCAAATGCAGTTCCGATTGAAATTTTAATAAAACTTTCACACATATACAATACAAATATTGACTACCTTTTGGAACAAACTGATAATCCAAATCCAATTAAAAGCTAAAAATTGATATAAGCATAAAAAAACCGCTCAAATGAGCGGTTTTTTATAGTTAAAATATTAATAAATTAAATAGAAATATCAAGCGCAATCTGATAAAGCTCTTGATTAAACTCACGCTTCATTATTTCTTCATTAATAGACACATAAATGCACTCTTGGCAGAGACCTTGTATATTCAAGGTAATTTTGTCAAGTGTGCATTTTTTATGCTTTAAATGGCATACTGTAATTTGAAAAACTATTCTATCGAAGCATCTTGAGCATGACCTAATAAAGTGTCAATGACCTTTTTAAGTATGATTTGCATGGTTTCTTCTGTAGATTTATTATTCATTCTGGCTAGATCCTCATATATGGTTGTTAGATCATCGCTTAATTCAATCGTATATTTTTTCATTATATTACCTCACAATGTTAATTAACCTTAAGATACTTTAAGTGAATTGTATCACATTATCATAAAGTATACAATTATTTTATAAAAAATTTTTTGAGGTGAACCGAATGGGTTATAATGAACTTAAATATAGACAACGATTTACAACATCAATTGACAAGAACTTGTTAAAGGCTTTCTTCGAATTAGCTGAAACAAAAAACCAGCCTAAAAGTTGGTTGATTGATGAAGCTTTGGCAGACCTGTTAAAAAAGAATGGGATTGAAGTCAAAAAGGCTAGTACTGAAAAATAATCATGAAAAAAACCGCTCAATGAGCGGTTTTTTTCATGATTAAAATATTAATAAATTAAATAGAAATATCAAGTGCAATCTGATAAAGCTTTTGATTAAACTCACGCTTCATAGAAAGCGCTTCAGTAATATCATAATCAACGACTTTACCGTCTTTTAATGCAATTACACGGTTGCTTAATCCATCAACTAAAAGTTCAATTGCTTTATGCCCCATCATACTTGCAACCGTACGATCACGTAATGTAGGCGAACCTCCACGCTGAACATGGCCCAAAACAGTGGCTCTAGATTCAATGCCTGTAGTCTTCTGAATATACTCAGCCATTTTATCAACGCCGCCAACACCCTCAGCAACAATAATAATAAAATGTTTTTTGCCTGAATTTTGTGTTTCTTTAATACGTGCAATTATACTTTTATCAATATCAAACGGCATTTCAGGAACAATAATCGAAGTCGCACCGACAGCAATACCTGTTTCAAGTGCCAAATCACCGCAACGTCTTCCCATAACCTCAACAACACTGCAACGGTCATGAGATTGAGCGGTATCACGAATTTTGTCGACCATTTCCATAGCAGTATTCATTGCAGTATCAAATCCGATTGTATAATCAGAGCATGCGATATCGTTATCAATAGTACCCGGCAAGCAAACGCACGGAATTCCCTCGTTTGTTAAATCACGGGCGCCACGGAATGAACCGTCACCGCCGATTACGACAACACCGCTAATGTTAAGTTCACGGCAGTTTTCTGCTGCTTTACGAACTCCTTCAGGTGAATTATACTCCTCGCTGCGAGCAGTATATAAAACCGTACCGCCACGATGAATTATATCGGAAACTGAACGTAAATTCATTTCGAAAATATCTTTGTTTAAAAGTCCGTTATATCCTCTATGAACACCTATAACACGAAAATCTTTGGCAATAGCAGTACGTACAACCGCACGAATAGCAGCATTCATGCCAGGTGCGTCGCCGCCACTTGTTAATACAGCAATTGATTTATTCTCCAAGTTAATCCTCTCCAAATTGTCTATTAATACGCCGAAGATATTCGGCTGAATACTATTAATTATATCAACTCATGCTAAATAATCAAGCTATTTTTGGATTTTCTTCAATTATTTAACAGATACATTTTCTTCTCCCAATATATTTTTGAGTTCTGTTATCATTGGATCATTTATTTCTATGAATAAAGAAGCAGGAGCAAGCATTTTTTTGTTTTCATCAGTTAAATAAAAATAAACTGGTGTTTTCCCTTCAAAAATAGAAAGAACATTTTTAACTTTTACAAATAAATCACAATTCATGTTAGGTACTCTTATATTAAGCGACTCCTCACGCATAGAATTTTGTGAGTATTGTTCTTTTGATTTATAAGAGATTTTTTCATTACTTGCATTGACATTTTCGACTGATGTTACAAAATTGCAAATAACTTTTGTCTCTTCGTTTTCTCTTGAGTTAATCGTTCCAAGCACTTCAACCACGCTGCCCTCAGCCAGCAGATTTCCATACTCTGATAGTGTTTTTGGAAACACAAGAAGTTCAAGAGAACCAAATTTATCATCAATAGTCACATATGCCATCATTTGTCTGCTTTTGGTCAGTTGCTGCTTTGTTTTTGTTATTACCCCGAGAATTTTAACAGTTTTTCCGTCGGAATATCTTCCGCCGTCTTCCCCATTAATAATATCTGAGGTTCTGTCTGCTCTGATTTTTGATTGAAGTTCTATATAATCGTTCATCGGATGACCAGAAAGATACATTCCAGCCATGTCTTTTTCCATAAAAAGCAGCTCTTTATTTGAAAATTCCTCGAGATTCGGAATTTCGGTTTCGTTTTTTTCTTCTTCATCATTCAAGTCAAACAAAGAAACTTGTCCATTTTGGCTGTGCTGCTTTTTAAAATCAAGGTCATCAAGCACCATATTGAGCATTGTAAGCATCTGGCGGCGGTTTGTACCGAGATTATCAAGTGCACCGCATTTTATAAGACTTTCAATCGCACGAATATTTATTCCCTTTCCGTATAAACGGCTGCAAAAATCGTAAAAAGACTTATAAATACCGAGTTTTCTTTCTGAAATAATTTCTTCAATAACATTTCTGCCAAGATTTTTAATTGCCATTAATCCGTAACGAATATTATCGCCAGAAACGGTAAATTCATGCCTGCTAAAATTTACGTGCGGAGGAAGTACTTTAATTCCAAGGCGAGCACATTCCGCAGTATAGGAAGCAAGCTTGTTTGTCATATCAAGCACGCTTGTTAAAAGAGGAGCCATATACTCCTTTTTGTAATGACATTTCATATATGCCGTTTGGTATGCAATAAGCGCATATGCAGCTGCATGAGATTTGTTAAACGCATACGATGCAAAGCTTTCCATTTCAGAAAAAATTGCAATAGCGTCTTTTTCTTTAACTCCTCTTGCGATACAGCCTTCTACCAAAACATTTCCATCATCGTCTTTTAGTCCGTGAATAAAAATATTGCGTTCTCGTTCCATAACGTCTTTTTTCTTTTTTGACATTGCACGTCGTACGATATCGGCACGTCCAAACGAATATCCTGCAAGCAGGCGGAAAATTTGCATTACTTGCTCTTGATAAACGATACAACCATATGTGTTTTTTAATATTTCATTTAAAAGCGGATGCCTATACGTTACTTTTTCTGGATGATGCCTGTTTTCTATATATCTGGGAATAGAATCCATCGGTCCTGGACGATGAAGAGAAATAACAGCGATGAGATCTTCGATGCCATCGGGTTTGAGTCCCATCAAAACACGACGCATACCATCAGATTCAAACTGAAATACGCCTTCCGTAAAGCCATCAGAGAGCATTTCAAAAACAGCTTTATCATCTGTCGGTATTTTTTCGATTGAAAAATCAGGATAATCTTCTCGAACGTTTTCTTCGCTTGCTTTTAAAACAGTTAAATTGCGAAGACCGAGGAAATCCATTTTCAAAAGACCTAGTTCTTCAAGCGTTGTCATTGTAAATTGAGTAACGATAGCTTCATCGTTTTTGGCAAGCGGAACATAATCGCTTACAGGCTTTTCGGTGATAACAACGCCTGCCGCATGTGTCGTTGCATGACGAGGAACGCCCTCAAGACGCATTGCCATATCTATTAAATCTTTAATTTGAGAATCGGTATCATATTTCGTTTTAAGTTCTCTTGAAAGCCGCATTGCTTCCGAAATTGTCATACCTATTCCAAATGGAATCAGCTTAGCAACAACGTCAACTGAAGCATACGGAATTGCCATAGCACGCCCAACATCACGAATAGCGCCTTTTGCAGCCATTGTATCAAATGCAATAATTTGAGCAACATGATCCGAACCGTATTTTCCTACAACGTAATCAATAACTTCCTGGCGGCGATCCTTGCAAAAATCAATATCGAAGTCGGGCATGCTTACACGTTCAGGGTTTAAAAAGCGTTCAAACAGCAGGTCATATTTTATTGGGTCAATTCCTGTAATGCCAATGCAATATGCAGCAAGTGAACCTGCCCCCGAACCACGTCCAGGGCCTACTGGTATCCCTTGTTTTTTTGCATAAATAACAAAGTCCTGAACAATAAGGAAATAATCGACGTATCCCATTTTTTTAATGGTATTGATTTCAAAATCAAGCCGCTTAATTACTTCTTCAGAGGGATTTTCTCCGTAGAATTTCTTAAGCCCGTCTTTACAAAGCTCTTCAAAATATTTATTGTGGTCTTCCCCATTCGGAATTTCAAAATGCGGAAGCTTAGTATTACCGAACTCAAAATTCACATTACAGCGGTCGGCAATTTTCTGAGTGTTATCGTATGCTTCTGATAATTTCGGAAATAAAGAACGCATTTCTTCTTCGCTTTTTAAGTAAAATTCAGCAGTGGCAAATTCCATTTTATTGTCGTCAAAAATAGTATGATTTGTTTGAATGCACAGTAAAATTTCATGCATTTTAGAATCAGATTTCTTAATATAATGGCTGTCATTTGTTACAACAAGAGGAATACCTGTTTCTTTTGAAATTTTTATTATGTCAGGATTAATACGTTTTTGCTCAGCAATTCCGTGGTCTTGCAACTCTAAGAAAAAGTTGCCTTTTCCAAAAATCTCTTCATATTCAAGCGCTTTTTCTTTTGCTCCAGAATAATCATTTACAAGAAGTCTTTGCGGAATCTCCCCGGCTAAGCATGCCGAAAGACAAATAATCCCATCATGATACTCACGCAAAAGTTCCTCGTCAATTCTCGGTTTTACATAAAAACCGTCAATAAAACCTTTAGAAACAATTTTAATGAGATTCTGATAACCAGTGTTGTTTTCGCATAACAAAATCATATGGCGGTAGTTTCTGTCAAGCTCATACACTTTTTCAAAACGGGAACGTGGAGCTACATAAACCTCGCAGCCAATTATAGCTTTTATCCCCTCTTTTTGACACAGTTTATAAAAATCGATAACTCCGTACATTGCGCCATGGTCAGTAAGAGCAATGGCATTTTGCCCCATTTCTTTTGCAGCTTTAACAAGTTCGGGCAAACGGCATGCACCGTCTAATAGACTATATTCGCTGTGAACATGTAAATGGACAAAAGGCATAGTACCACTCCCCCTTTTGACGTGATATCAACTATTTACAAACTGCCTAAAAGCTTGTTTTTAACTTCACATTCAATTATACCGTCTGAAAGCTGAATGTTAATTTTATCGTTTTCGCTTATTTGCTCAACAGATTTAATAACATAATCATCTTTGCTTGTAATTGAATATCCTCTTGCAAGCACTTTAATTGGGCTTAATGCCTCTAAAGAAGCCATATATTTCTGAAAATAATTCTTTTTGTTATTTATTATTGCTTTTTCAACAATAGAAAGCCGCAAATTCTGCAAATATAGTTTTTCTTTGCGCTGACCAAAGATATCCTTTGAGAATTTCTCAAGCCTTGATTTCATTCGGTCAATATTCATCTGATTTGAACGAATTTGATTGTTAACTTGGCGGCTTAAAAAGCTGGATATCGCAAAAATATCTTGAATTAAATCGTCTTTATTCGGAACAGCGAGTTCTGCTGCCGCAGACGGAGTTGGAGCACGTAAATCGGCTACAAAATCGCAGATTGTAAAATCCGTTTCATGCCCGACAGCAGAAATTACGGGTATTTCTGAAGCCGCAATCGTCCGTGCAAGCATTTCATCGTTAAATGCATATAAATCTTCAAGCGAACCTCCGCCTCTGCCAATGATTATAACATCGGCGGCATGAAGTTCATTCATCTTCTTTAAAGCACCAATAAGCTCTTTAGGCGCATTTTCACCCTGCACCAAAACAGGTGAAAAAATAATTTTAGCAAGAGGATAACGTCTGCCGAGAATGTTTTTGATATCCTGAATAACCGCACCTGTAGGGCTTGTTATTACCCCAATACGATTTGGAAACAACGGAATTGGTTTTTTATTTTCAGGTTTAAAAAGCCCCTCTGCTTCTAATTTTGTTTTTAATTGCTCGTAAGCAACGGAAAGCGCGCCTATACCGTCAGGCTGCATATCTTCAACATAAAGTTGATATTGTCCGTATGCCTCATATACAGATACGCTTCCACGAATCAGCACTTTCATACCGTCTTGCGGCTTGAAACGCAAATTTTTTGCGTTGCCTGCAAACATTACGGCTTTTATAACTGATTTTTCATCCTTAAGCGAAAAATAAATATGCCCCGAACGATAATGGTCAGTTAAATTTGAAATTTCTCCCGAAAGAAAAACATGCATTAGTTTCTCGTCAGCACTTAAAATCGACTTAATATACGTATTCAGTTGAGTAACGGTTAAAATTACAGGCGTAAACATAGCTTACCTCTTATAAATAAGTAAATTATATTATTTATTGTGTGCAATCTTTGCAAGAACAGAGATCCCTGCGGCATTATCGGTTGAAAACTCAGGTTCTGCAAAAATTCCTTCGAATTTTTCAGTAAAGCTTTTTCTTACTATCACATTTGACATAACGCCACCCGCAAACAAAACAGGCATATCGCCAAACTGAACCAGTAAATTCTCACACATCTTTTCAAGGGTTTTTTCTATATATAATAAACAGAATTTTGCAATTTTCTCTTTGCTTTCCCCGTTTTCAAGCATTTTTTTGCAAATATTTTCAACGCCTGACAAACAGCAGTCGTTCCCTTTAAGGGTAGGAATTACTTTTATATTTTCATCGAATTTAAGTGCAAGATTTTCAAGTTCTTTTCCGCATGGAAAACAAAGCCCCAACATTAGTCCAATTCTGTCTACTGCTTGTCCTGCATTCAAGTCAAGAGTATGTGCAACAAGTTCAGCTTTTATTATCAATTCATTATCTGGAGTAACCAACATAGCTTCAGTTGTTCCGCCGCTTACATGAAAAGCTAAAAATTTTTCATTCAACAGCTCCAATCGCTTAGCCGAATATAAAGCCGCAGCAATATGACCCTCCTGATGTGAAAAAGTAAATAACGGAACATTAAGCGTACTTGCAATCACATTTGCAAAAGCTTCTCCAACATTAAAACACGGCATATAAGAGCCCTCGACGGATCGAGGGCGTATAGAAACTCCGACAGCGGTAAAATCCGACGGACAATATCCACACGGAATCTTCCCGATAAGCTCTGAATATAGCTTCGGTAGCTGCATCACATGATGAAAAACCGCATCGCTCTGGCGAATCCCAAGCTCTCCATCTTTTATCGGTAATAAGCGTTTTGATTGAACAACCTGATTATTATCGAAATCATATATTGCGGTAGAAGTTGTATAATTGCTTGTATCTATCCCCAGAAAAAGGCTCATGATTTTTTATCCTCTGATAATAAATCAGAACGTGAAACACCGCCAAGAACACCGTTAATAAAAGCAGCATCCTCTTGAGTAGCGTATTTTTTTGCTAAATCTACCACTGCGTTTATTGTAGCAGCAGGAGAGTTGCTATCTACATAAAGAAGTTCATAAACTGCAATTTGTAACAAACTCAGACTAACTTTTGAAATACGGTTCATTTTCCAGCTTTGACTGAATTTTTCGATAATATCGTTAATTTCTTTTGAATGTTTTTCAACCCCGCCGGCAAGTTCATAGGCAAACTCGGAGATTTGAAATTTATCAGCCGATGATGATAACGATATTATCTCGTCAACAGTTGCTTCTTGAAACTGCATTTCAAATGCAATGATAAAAGCCTGCTCTCTGCTTTTTATACGTGAAAGCGGTGTAAATTCCATATTTATTACTTCTGCGTTAATTTCATCTGTCATAAAAGATATGCCTTTCTTATCCGAGAATTTTTAATATCCGCAAGCTAAAATAATATTTATATTATTATACCATGTTCTTACAATTTAGCAAGAAAAAACGAGCCGATTGGCTCGTTTCTTCTTAATCGTGCTGTATCGTCATTTTTGCATAATCTTAATTTTATCAAATGAGATATTTGACTGCCCATTAACAATATCTTTAATTGCTAATGCCGCTGCTTCGTCAACCTGACCGCCCGTTACAACAACATTGCATTCTCCGTTTTCAATAAATGCCAAACAATCTGAAAATCCTTTTGATTTTATCAAGCTTTCAATGTTACTCTGTTGCTGAATTATATCAGCAATCTGAGAAGCCTTTTTAACTGCATCCAATTTTGCGGCATCACTTGAATCTGATAAACTTAACACCTGCTTTGCAATATCAACGACTTTATCCTGTACTTGCTGACGACTTGTTCTGGCTTGAGCAAAATATTCTTGTGTTGCTTTTGATATTGTGGTGGAAGGCACAGTAGTGCTGGTGCTTTGATTACTCTGAGTGCTTTTCGGATTAGTATTTGATGTACTGTTATTATTAGCAGGCAAATTTTCATTTTTATCGACATATTGTGCCTGACCTAATTGTTTAACGGAAGCGTCTGTTGCCAAAAGCTTGTTATCTCCAAATTGCCAGTTTAAATAAACCGCTGCCCCGAGCGCAATTACAAGTGCGCTTAAGATTAATTGCCTTTTCCCGAATTTCATATTTTTTCCTCCTGTTAATTAGATAATTTGGTTACGCAAACTTTATCTGACGTTATATTTAAAGCCTTTGTTACGGCATTTAATACCCTTTGCTGAATTATTGAGTCCTCACCGCCCTGACATACTACAAGAACTCCTCGTATTGTCGGCTCTATCTCTTTAATATTCACAGGGACTTCCGTACCGTCTGACAACTTAACAGTTATGTAATCTTTTTCTGAATCTTGTGAACTCTCGGTTTGCCCGCTGTTTTTAATATTGGCCGCATATACATTTTCAGAACTGCTGTCGAGAGTAATCAAAACCTTTGTTCTTCCTGCACCGTCGATAGATGAAACTATCTCGCAAAGTCTGTTTTGCAGTGAGGTTTCATATGAATCGGTATTAATTACTTGAGTTGTTGATGCTGTTTCTTCGGTCGATTGCTTGTTCTTTGTCCCAAAATTCACAAAACTTGAAAGAAAAATCAGAGCAATACCAAGCAGACCTGCAATAATTATTATTTTTTTATACTTTTCGTTATCAATTATTTTCTTTATAAAATCAAATGATTTTTTATTTTCATTGTCCATTACTCATCCTCCACAATATACACTTTGGGAATAACACCAATGTCCTTTTGAATGCAGTTTATCACTTTGTTTCTTTGGTTTTTGTCAGATTCTCGTATGTAAATATTAATTTCAATAATAGATATGCAGTTGTCCGCATTTGTATCCATAAAAACAGTAATTTTATTAAAACTTATTTTATTTTCTTTTAGACTTTGTTCACAAAGCTTTTCAACATTATCGTCTGCGGTTGAAATTGTCTGCTGTTTCAGCGTATCTTTTGCACTATTACATTCAGAACTCTGCGGAATAATATTATCAACATTTATTTTTATTCCGCTGATTGTGCTTTGTAAAGGCATAACAATTGCGCACAGCATAAACGCACCAAAAACAAACCGTAAGGTTTTATCCATGCTTCCTTTAGGAATCAAGAACTCTGAAATTGCACAAATAATTGAAGCAATACAAATTGCGGAAGCCCAGGAAATGATTCCGTTCACGTGGAAGCACCTCCAATTATCAGAACAATCGCTGTAGTTACGATAAATATCACCATACAACATATCAATATTGCAATAATTGTGTTTATAACTTTTCCTGACGCCTTTAATAAAGCAACCGTTTCTTTTAATTCAAACAATTCTCCTGCGGCTACACAGATATTTATTGAAAGCAACCAGATAATACATTCAAGCAAAATCGGCAAAAACATAAAGGCTGTACCGAATATTGCAAAAACACCGACACCAGATTTCAATAGCTTTGTACAGCTTTGAACTGTAGTTAAAGCATCGCCAAGTGCCGAACCAACCACGGGGACTGCACTTGAAATTGCAAACTTTGCCGCTTTAGCGGCGGCAGTATCGGCAGCTGTACCCAAGATATTTTGAACCGTTAAAAGCGCTGAGAAAATCACCATAATTATTCCGAGCACCCATTTAATCACTTTATAAAACAAATCGCATATGGCGTTTAAGTTAATTCTCGGCGAAATTGCGCATGTAACGGAAAGCCCCAAAAAAATATTTAAAAGCGGAACGAGAAATTTACTTGATATCTGTGCCACTGCTTGTCCAGCACCCATCATCAGCGTGTAATAAGATCCGCCGCTTACAATTTGTCCTGAAGATATCATAAGAGCCGCCATTATCGGTATGTATGCAAGCATAAAATTAGAGACACCTGTTATAATTTCTGTTGCTCTGCTTATTGTTCCTACTATAGGAATAATTAACGCCGTTGCAACACAAACAGTGCTAACCATACCCATAACGCCGCTAAGCGGACTATCGCTTAACGATGTTTTAAAACTTTCAGCCAATGCACAGATCAATATTATTGCTAATACGGCAGAAACAGAGCTTATCGGTGCTTTACCTGCATCTGCCGTCATACTGAAAATAATTTTTATTATATCTCCGAAAGTAATATTTGAAAGAGCATTATAGTCGGGTGTTGTAACACCCAAAGCCTTTTTTGCTTCGGGGGAAAGATAATTCCCAAGACCATCGGCTCCGCTGTTTTTTAGTTGCTGATTATAGATTTTATTTATTTCATTTGAATTTTCGCTTGATGTTTTGCTGCTTGCTGAACTAGATGTTGCGGAAGATACCTCAGCAAATACTTTTGTAGAACTGCAAAACAAAAGCAACAAAAACACAGCAAATATTATTCCTGCTTTTTTACACATCTTCATTTCCAATTTGCCTTTCTATACTTACTGCAAACGGCTATTGATAAGTGATAATGCAATTTGAGATATTTTTTCAAACAACGGTAAAGCCAGAATTAAAATCATGATTTTCCCTGCAAACTCCACTTTTGAAGCTAAGGCGGCCTCGCCGGCATCCTTGCAGCTATCGGCGGAAAACTGACAAATCAGGCAAATGCCGACGGCTTTAAAAAGAATACCAGCATATTCTGCGCTCATTCCTGCATTTGAAATTAACGTCTGTATCTGATTAACAGCAGGAATAATTTTACTAAGAATTGCCATTAAAAGAATGATACCTGCGGCTATCGAAATAATAATTGACGTTTCAGGGCTGTGTTTCTTAAGCGTTACCGACAAAATTGCCGCGATCAGGGCAACGCCGCATAATGCCACGATATTCATAACTATAACCCGAAAACTGACTTAATCGTGGAAAACAAAGTGCTTATTCCGCTGATGATCATCATTAATACAACGATAAGCCCTGCAAGAGTAGTCATCGTAGCCTGTTCTTCACGACCCGAGCGAATCAAAACTTGATTTAGCACCGAAACAATAATTCCTATAGCGGCAATTTTGAAAATCATATTAACATCCAAGGAGTTCAGTCCTTTCTTGCAACTTTTTACTTTCAAACAAATATATTTAAACCATTAGCAGGGCGATACAAATGCCAGCGAATATTCCAAGCATTCTGTATATTTTAACTTTATTCTCTTTTTCTCTTTTCGCTTCTATTAGCCTTAGATTTGCAAGCTCAATATGTAATGTAATGTGTGATAACTGCCCTTCTAAATCTGTAGTTCCAAGACTTGCACCAAATTCGGCAAGCAGTTTTCGGTCATATGCATTAAGTCCGTATTCAACAGGAATTTTGCTAATAGATTTTATCCATAGATCTTTAAATGTGATAGTGTTGTTAGTTTCAAATAAAATATTTTCAATTAGCTTTGTTAATAATTCTCCATGTTGAATAGAATCAAATAGTCTGTCAAGCGGTGCTGAACTGAATTTCATTTGGGTTTGCAATGCAGTTAAAAACGAAATGTATTCTAAAAAGAATTTTTCACGTTGTATAAGACGATTTGAAAACAAAAGTCCGATCATTGTTCCCGAAGCGATCACCAAAAAAGCCCCTATAAGCGAAAGCATTTTTCAATGTCCTCCTCGTTAATGATTTCTTTAATTTCTCCTGTGTTTTCCCTGCATTTAAGAACAATAATTTTTTTAAATGCACCTGTTTTTAATAAACTTTTTGCCTGCTCTCTTCGTAAAAGCTCTTCAAAAGAGGATGCATGTATTGATGCAATAACCGAAACTCCTGTATTCAATCCTTCTTCAATAGCTTCAATGTCTGCTTTTGTTCCGACTTCGTCACAAATTACGATATCGGGTGAAAGACATCGCACAGCCTGCATTATTCCCTCGCCTTTTTTGTAATTGTCTAAAATATCGCTCTGACCTAAATCATTTTGAAAAACCCCGCCGCTTGTTCCTGCGAGTTCGCCACGCTCATCGATAACAGCTACTTTTTTGTTATGGCTTTCCGACAATTGTCGTGCCATGTCTCGCAAAATAGTCGTTTTCCCGGATGCCGGCGGCCCGCAAAGCAGTAACCCGTCAAATTTCCCGTTTAAATCATGTATCAGAGAATTCGCACAACCGATAACTTCCCTTGAAATTCGTATATTAATAGAAGAAATATCCCGAATATTTGTAATTTCGTTACCGCTATAAACAGCTGTACCGCAAATTCCTGCTCTATGTCCTCCGGATAATGTTATATATCCGTTCTTTATTTCGTTTTGCCGACTGTATACTGAATAATTACAAATATTTTGAAATGTGTCCACAATATCTCTTTGGCTTGCTAAAAGCATTTCATTTTTCATAACCGTATTTGTTATGCAGCCGTTTTTCAATAAATAATATGTTTTTGTCGGAGTAATAATCGCAACGGGCCGATTTAGCCTCAGCCTGATTTCCTGTGTTATAGATTTAACTTCATCGTGGATTTTTAAAATAACTTTTGATAAATTCTGACACAGCGCATTTGCTGCCATATCAAAACGAACATCGCTCATTTTGTGTCCCTCCATTTTGAAATTCCTTTGTCAAAATATATGGACAAGACATCATATTTAGAACATAAAAAAACAGCACTTAGAAAACTAAGTGCTTAAAAATATACTAATCGTATTTTGTGGTTTTTAAATTAATGTTAGTTGATTATCTTTAGCTTCATCTGGAGACGGCATTGAGCCTGCTGCAGGCAGATTTCTTGTGCGGTATCTGTTTGGATTTATCGGCATATCTTCCGAGTATTTTACAACTGACCTTACCCTATGTCCTTTTTTCAACGTCATAGCTGACACGCCAATTGTATTCCTTGTTGTTTTTAGGCTGATTGCACCCGTATGGATAAGAAGCATTCTTCCTGATGAAGCAGTTAACAAATATTCACAATCAGATTCCATATAACAAATATCGGTAAGCCTGCATTTA
Source organism: Bacillota bacterium (assembly GCA_030705695.1). GTDB lineage: Bacteria > Bacillota > Clostridia > Oscillospirales > Acutalibacteraceae > JAUZPX01. The sequence goes on along the minus strand of JAUZPX010000026.1, from coordinate 5,016 downwards.
TCGCTGTAAGCAGCAGTAAGCTTTTTACGGTTTGTTTTTGTTGCATAAGCTTCCAGAGGGATTTTAGCAACCTTTCCGTTTTCAAAAACAAACAAAAGGAAGCCTTTATAATCTTTTGTAACAATCATTTTAATTGCTGTCTCGCCTTCATCCATAGAAAGCTTTGCAGGAATATAATCTCCCAAAACGCTGGCTTTTGTATCTGAGAGATCAGAAGCTTTTGCTTTATATACCTGACATTTATCCGAGAAAAACAGCAAATCACAAGCATTTGAGGCTTCTATGACATCTGCAACTTCATCGCCCTCTTTTAGCTTTTGTTCGCCGCCCATACGCAAAGAAAGAGGAGTAATTTTCTTAAAGTAACCTTCTTTTGTAAAAAACAAATTAACAGCATAATCAGGAACTTCTTCAGATTCAATAGATAACTCACTGTCATCAATATATAAAATTACGCTGTGACGAGGTTCTCCGTATTTTTCGGCAATATCTTTCAATTCTTTTACAATAATACTCTTAATTTTGCTTTTGCTTGAAAGAATAGATTCAAGCTCGGTGATATCAGCTTCCAGCTGACGGATCTCTTCTGTACGTTTTAAAATATATTCCTGATTCAAATGACGCAGTTTGATTTCTGCAATATATTCAGATTGAATTTCATCAATCCCAAAACCAATCATCAAATTCGGAATAACTTCGTTTTCTTCTTTTGTCTCACGAACAATTTTTATTGCTTTATCAATATCAAGCAGAATTTTTTCAAGTCCGCGCAAGAGATGCAGCTTATCCTTTTTCTTTTGCAAATCGAAGTATGTTCGTCTTTTGATGCATTCAACTCTAAAAGCTGTCCATTCGTCAAGTAAATCACGAATTCCTAGAACTTGCGGAGTTCCGCCTATAAGAACATTAAAATTACAAGCAAAGCTGTCTTCAAGCGTTGTCATTTTAAAAAGGCGCTGCATAAGTTTGTCGGGGTCAACGCCACGTTTTAATGAAATCGTGATTTTCAGTCCATCAAGACCTGTTTCGTCACGGATATCAGAAATTTCTTTGATTTTTCCTTGTTTTACAAGCTCAATAATTTTATCAATAATCACTTCGCAAGTAGTTGTCTGTGGGATTTGTGTAATATCTATGCAATTTTCTGACTTATCATATGTGTATCGGCTTCGGACTTTAAATGAACCTCTGCCTGTTTCGTAAATTTGCTCGAATGCTTCTTTATTATAAATTATCTGACCGCCGCCGATAAAATCAGGGGCAGGAAGAGTTGAAAAAATATCATGTTCAGAATCGCAAATTAAAGCTACGGTTGTTTCACAGATTTCTTTTAAGTTAAATGAGCAAATTGAGCTTGCCATACCGACAGCAATTCCCGAATTAGCATTTACAAGAACTGACGGAAAAGAAGCTGGTAACAGCGTAGGCTCTTTTAAAGTACTGTCGTAGTTATCGACAAAGTCAACCGTATCTTTATCGATATCTTTAAAAAGCTCCGTACAAATTTTATCGAGCTTTGCTTCCGTATATCTTGAGGCGGCATACGCCATATCACGGCTGTATGACTTTCCGAAATTTCCTTTTGAATCGACAAACGGATGAAGAAGCGCTTCATACCCTCGGCTAAGACGAACCATTGTTTCATAGATTGCGCCGTCGCCATGGGGATTAAGCTTCATCGTTTGCCCAACAATATTCGCTGATTTTGTTCGAGCCGAGTTTAGCAAGCCCATTTTATACATAGTGTAAAGCAATTTTCTGTGTGAAGGCTTAAAGCCGTCAATTTCGGGAATTGCTCGCGACAATATAACGCTCATTGCGTACGGCATATAGTTTTCTTCAATTGTATTGGGAATTTTCTGCTCTAATATTTCACCGGCACCAAGAATAACGCCGTTTGCTTTTTGACGTTTTTCTGTTCTGTTTTCTTCTTTTCTTTTTGAAGCCACCAAATCAACTCCGAATTTTAAAAACTGTATTCCTATATATTAACTGACATCAATATTTTCAATATAATTTGAACCGTTTTGAATAATAAACTCTTTTCGTGCTGCCAGATTATCGCCTAGAAGCACTTCAAACATTTCAGCGGTTCTTGCTGCATTATCCGGCATAACTTTTATTAAACGACGTGTTGCCGGATTCATTGTCGTCATGTTCATCATATCGGGTTCGTTTTCGCCAAGACCTTTTGAACGCTGAATCGTGAATTTATCGTTTCCAATTTTCTGGAGAAAGCCTTCTTTTTCAGCTTCCGTATATGCAAAGTAAATCTCGTCTTTTGTTGTAATTTCATATAACGGAGATTCTGCAATATACACACGCCCCTCCTCAATTAGCGTAGGAGTAAGTCGGTAAAGCATTGAAAGCACAAGCGTACGAATTTGGAATCCGTCGACATCGGCATCTGTACAAATAATGACTTTATTCCAGCGTAAAAGATTAATATTGAACGATGATAAATCTTTATTCGCCTTGCTTTTTACTTCAACACCGCACCCGAGTACTTTAAGCAAATCTGTAATAATATCATTCTTGAAAATTTTGTCGTAATCAGCTTTCAGGCAATTCAGAATTTTGCCACGAATCGGAATAATAGCCTGAAAATTCGGGTCTCTCGCCTGTTTGCAGGCACCGAGAGCAGAATCGCCCTCAACTATAAAAAGTTCACGCTCATTTACGTCTCTGCTGCGGCAATCAACAAATTTCTGCACACGGTTTGTTAAATCCATATTTACCGTGAGCTTTTTCTTGATGTTAAGTCTGGTTTTCTCGGCATCCTCACGGCTTCGCTTGTTAATAAGTATCTGGTTTGAAATTTTATCGGCTTCAATAGGGTTTTCAATAAAGTAAACTTCAAGCTGATGCCGCAAAAATTCTGTCATAGCATCTTGAATGCCTTTATTGGTAATTGCTTTTTTTGTTTGGTTTTCGTAGGAAGTTATACTTGAAAACGAAGAAATAATCATAACCATGCAGTCTTCTACATCGGAATAAGTGATTTTGCTTTCGTTTTTATTATATTTATTATTTTGTTTCAAATAAGCATCTATTTGATAAACTGTAGCATTTTTTACTGCTTTTTCAGGCGCACCGCCGTACTCAAGCCAACTTGAATTGTGATAATACTCAGCTAAATGAATCTTATTTGAAAATGTAAGCGCAATATCGATTTTACATTTGTATTCGGGCTTGTCCTCTCGGTCACGAACTTTGCGCTCGGTTTTCCAGGACAGAACCGAAGATAAAGTGTCTTCCCCAACAACTTCCTTAACATGGTCGACAATACCGTTCTGATAAAGAAATTCAGTTGTTTCAAAACTGCGACCAATCTGATTTTTAAAAATAAATTTAACGCCGGCATTGACTATTGCCTGACGGCGGATAACATCAATAAAATATTCAGTTGGAATATCAATATCAGTAAAAACCTGTAGATCAGGTTTCCAGTGAATTTTCGTACCTGTATCTTTTTTTGTGTATTCTTTTTTATTAAGCTCCCCGACATTTTCTCCCTTTTCAAAATGGAGCATATATTGCTGACCATCACGGCGAATATCAACGTCCATATATTCTGAAGAATACTGTGTCGAGCACAAACCGAGTCCGTTCAGTCCTAGCGAAAACTCATAGTTTTCGCCTTCATTGTTGTTATATTTTCCGCCTGCATAAAGCTCGCAAAAAACAAGCTCCCAGTTATAGCAGTTTTCATTATTGTTAAAATCAACTGGGATTCCTCGTCCGTGATCTTCAACTTCAATTGATTTATCTTCAAAACGAGTTACCGTAATTACATTTCCGTGGCCTTCTCTTGCCTCGTCGATTGAATTTGAAAGAATCTCAAAGAAAGAATGCTGACAACCTTCAATACCGTCAGAGCCGAAAATAACAGCAGGACGTTTCCGAACTCTGTCGGCGCCCTTTAATGAGGAAATACTTTCATTGCCGTATTCCTGTGTCGTTTTCTTTTTTGGCATTTACATTTCCCTTTCTTAAAGAAACTGAAAAAAACAAATCAAAATTATTTTTTATCTGGCTTTTCGCCCTTTAGTTTACTAATTCTGTCTCTTAAATATGCGGCATGTTCAAATTCAAGAAGCTTTGCTGCCGCTCTCATTTCTTTTGTTAATCTATCTATAAGCTGAATCTTTTCAGCTTTCGTAAGGTATTTCTTCTGGAACTTCTCATCGTTATTATGAGTAGAAATTTCTATAATTTCAGAAACTTTCTTTTCTATCGTTTTCGGAGTTATATTATTTTCAATATTATATTTTTCTTGAATTTTGCGGCGGCGCATTGTTTCTTTAATTGCTTTTTCCATAGACGGAGTAACAGAATCGGCGTACATTATAACTTCACCGTCTGCATTTCTTGCGGCACGTCCTACAGTTTGAATTAACGAGCGTTCGCTGCGCAAAAATCCTTCTTTATCAGCGTCAAGTATCGCAACAAGCGAAACTTCGGGAATATCGAGTCCTTCACGCAAAAGGTTAATACCTACAAGAACATCAAACTCTCCAAGGCGAAGATCTCTTACGATTTCCATTCGCTCGACAGTATCAATATCATGATGCATATAGCGAACTCTTATACCCATTGTTTCAAGATAGTTTGTTAAATCTTCTGCCATTTTTTTAGTAAGCGTGGTAACAAGAATACGCTGCTGCTTAGCTACCTTTAAATTGATTTCCGAAATAAGGTCGTCCATCTGTCCTGATGTTGGGCGAACTGAAATATTCGGATCCAGCAGTCCTGTCGGCCGTATGACTTGTTCGGCAACAACAGTGCTTTTTTCAAGTTCAAAATCGCCCGGGGTTGCACTGACAAAAACCGCCTGATTTATTTTCTTATAAAATTCATCAAAATTAAGCGGACGGTTATCATAGGCCGAGGGCAGCCGGAAACCGAAGTCGATCAGTGTCTTCTTGCGTGCCTTATCCCCCGCAAACATTCCACGCACCTGCGGAATAGTGACGTGCGACTCATCAACAAAGAGAACAAAGTCATCCGGGAAAT
>JAUZPX010000025.1 GCA_030705695.1 Bacillota bacterium | reverse complement strand
TCAAACATTGAAAACAAGAAAATGAAAATTCTTAAATCAAAGAAATTCAGGATTCTTTTTATTGAGGGAACCCACGAAAATTTCGACGCTTTGGAAAACTTTCCTATTGTTGAATTTGGCGGCAGCTATGCACGCCAAATCGCCGATAATATTTTTCAACTAATGCGCGGACAAATCTATAAGATTGAAGGAAAGCTAATTTTCACATTCGGCGGCGGTGAAATCCCCGATAAGGTTGATATCTGTGAAGGAAATCCTTTTTTCTTGCGTCAAATGCCCACTAAAGAGCAAATTGAAAATGCAGCCAAAGAGCTTATCGCAAACGGCTCTGAGGTGAATTATATAATAACTCATGAACCGCCGAATCAAATTGCTCAGCTTATCGACAGGGACGCTCCAGCCACGGATTTAGGATCGTTCTTTTTGAAGTTGACTCAAACTGTCAAATTTGAAAAATGGTTTTTCGGTGCACTTCATGCTGACAAAAAACTTGTGGCAAAATACTTTGCCGTATTTGACGATATTCTTCCTATTGAGAGAATTGAGAAAACAAGGAAATTTTAAATTTTTTTTAATTTTTATTTAAACAACTTAAAGTGCGTACCGTTTGGTGCGCACTTTTTGATTTAATTAAATGCATTATCACCAACGCCTGAAAACAACTTTGAAATCAATGCCCGTATGCCCCTAAATTCATCGTTGCTCAAGTCTTTTGAAACTTCCAGAATATCCTCGGCAGCTTCTTTTGCGGTAAGCACGCTTTTCATATCTGTGATATCGGCTATTTTCATTTGCGGCAATCCATGCTGACGTGAGCCGAAAAAGTCGCCCGGTCCACGCAAACGCAAATCTTCATCTGCAATTTTGAAACCATTGCTCGTACTGCAAAGAATTTTTAGGCGCTCTGTAGTTTCTTCATTTTGCATATCGGAAATCAAAATGCAATAAGATTTTTCATCTCCTCGTCCTATTCTGCCTCTAAGCTGATGAAGCTGAGAAAGCCCGTAACGCTCGGCGTTTTCGATAAGCATTATTACAGCATTTTTAACGTCAACACCAACTTCAATAACGGTTGTCGTAACAAGAACATCTATCTCGCCGCTTTGAAAACGGTTCATCACTTCGTCTTTTTCTTTTGGCTTGCATTTTCCATGCAATAATCCCACATTATAGCCTTTAAAATCGTTGTTTATTAGTTCTTCAAAATAAACGGCAGCACTTGCGGCATCAATATCGCTTTCTTCTATAAGCGGACAAACAATATAACATTGCTTTCCTGCTGCAATATGCTTTTTCATAAAATTAAAAATCCGAGTCCGTTTTGAGCTGTCCACAAGATAAGTTTCTATCTCTTTCCTATTTGGCGGTAATTCATTAATAACTGAAATATCAAGATCCCCATATATAATTAGCCCGAGCGTTCGAGGAATCGGCGTAGCAGACATAACCATAAGATGAGGGTTATTGCCTTTAGAAAGTAACGCTGCCCTTTGCGCAACACCAAAGCGATGCTGCTCATCTGTAACAACAAGCCCGAGATTTTGAAACTCCACACCGTCTGACAGTAGTGCATGAGTTCCGATAATAAAATCTATTTCTCCGTTTTTCAGCAACTCTTTTATTTGTTTTTTTTGTTTTGCAGGCACAGAGCCTGTTAGCAATTCTATTTTTACTCCGCTTCCTATTAAAATCTTTGAAAGCGACTGAAAATGCTGATTTGCAAGTATTTCAGTCGGAGCCATAAATGCGGCCTGCCAACCATTTTTCACAGCACTGTAACATGCTGCGGCGGCAACAACGGTTTTCCCAGAACCTACGTCCCCTTGAATCAGGCGATTCATCGGTGTTTTTCGGTTCATCATATCATTTATGCAATCGTTAATGGCATCTGATTGAGCTTCTGTCAGTTCAAACGGTAAAAGCTTAATAAATTCTTCTGAAAAATCAGTAGTCATCTGAAGCGATGTTTCTTCTCGATTTTTGTCCTTCAGTTGAGAAAGCCCCAAACTGAGTGTAAGAAGTTCCTCAAAAATAAGTCTTTCTTTTGCAAGCTTCAATGCTTCAAAATCTCGTGGGAAATGAATATTTTCAATCGCATAGCTTAAAGGACACAATTTGTATTTTTCTAATATCCAATCGGGAAGTGGCTCATTTATAGTTAATGGCAAAAGCAAAAGTGCCTCTTTCATCGCTTTTGCAATTTGCCGTGAATTTAGCCCCGCCGTCTGATTATAAATTGGTCGGATACCTACTTCGTTTTCTTTTGCTGAAAACATTGGATTTATCATTTCAAAGTGACCGAGATTTTGAGTTACTTTCCCGTAAAAAAAGTAATCAACATTTTCATGAAGCATAGTTTTAATAAATTTATTATTAAAAAAAGTAATCACAATAAAACCGGAATCATCAAAAACACGCGCTTTTGAAATTAGCATTCCGCCCGGAATTTTGTTTTCTATAACAGGTCCGCTTAGCTTTGCCTTAATTACAGATATTTCTCCTGCTTTCAAGTCAGTAATTTTAACAGGATTACTCCAATCCTCATATGTACGCGGATAAAAGCACAGCAAATCCCCTACAGTTTGTATCTTAAGCTTGTTATAAAGTCCGACTGACTTTAGCCCTATACCTTTAAGACTATCGATTTTTTTATTAAACAAAGACGGCATATTCTCACCTACTTATGTCATGCTACACTTATTTATAAGCATTTACAAAACCAACGATGAAAAATCGAAAAAGCCGAACAATTTGTTCGGCTCATACTATTTTAAAAATTTATTCCACAGACAACAGGAAATAGTAAATTGGCTGACCGCCGTTAATAAGAGTTACAGCAGCGTGTGAACCCGCTTTTGATTTAATCATTTCAAAAGCTTCTTGCGCCTCGCTTTCACTAACGCCATCTCCGTAAATCAGCGTAACAAATGCTGTTTCACGTTTAATCATGTTCTTGGCAAGCTTATAGACAGCTTTAACAGGATTTGCCTCGGTAAGTGTAAGTTTACCGTTTTCAAGAGCAATAATCTGCCCTTCTTTAATCTTGCTTAAGCCAAATTCGGAATCACGAGCCGCAAAGGTAACTTGCCCTGTAGAAACTGCTTCGGCTGCATCCAACATCAGCGATCTATTGCTTTCTTCGGATAAATCAGGGTCATATGTCAACATAGCTGACAATCCCTGAGGAATTGTCTTTGTGGGAAGTATGATGACTGTCCTATCGGAGATAAGCGGTACTGTTTGTTCAGCCGCAAGAATAATATTTTTATTATTCGGCATAACAAAAACTGTTTTAGCTGGCGTTCCCAAAATCGCCGCTGCAATTTCCTCTGTACTCGGATTCATGCTTTGTCCGCCGCTTACAACATTGTTAACGCCCAATTCCTTGAACAAATTTGTAAGGCCTTCACCTGAAGCAACAGCAACAAATCCGATTTCATCGGTTGGCTCTTTAAATTCAAATGTCTGTATTTTATTCTCTTGTTTTGGCTCAGCTTTTGGTTCTGATTCGCCTGCCGCTTTATGCTGTTCTCTCATGTTCTCGACTTTAACTGTTAGCAGAGAACCAAACTCGAGCGCTTTTTGCAAAGCAGTTCCAGGGTTATCAGTATGAACATGGACTTTAATTATTTCATCATCGTCAACGACAACAACGCAATCCCCGATGGTTTGCAAGTATTCTCTTAAAATTTGCGGATCCGATTCAACAGATGAATCACGCTTTACAATATATTCGGTACAATATGTGAAAGTAATATCTTCGTCAAATTTTGCCGCGGCACTGCGAAATTCGTCTTCATTATTTTGTGTGTTTTGCGGTTCTTGATATTCAATAACAACATCGTCACGGAAAACTGACAGCATTCCATTGAAAATCACACAAAGTCCTTTTCCGCCGGCATCTACAACACCCGCTTTTTTCAAAACAGGCAAAAGCTCAGGAGTCATTGCCAAAGCTTCTTCCGCCGCATTGCAAACTGACATCCATACACTAATAATATCGTTTTCAAGTTCAGCAGCAGCTGTTCCTGACTCAAACGCCATACGAGCTACCGTTAAAATCGTACCCTCTGTAGGCTTCATAACAGCTTTATAGGCATCGTTTACACCTATTCCCAAGGCTGCTACCATATCCTTTGCCGATGCTTCTTCAAGCCCGTCTAGGCCTTTTGAAAATCCACGGAACAACAAAGAAAGAATAACACCCGAGTTTCCTCTTGCTCCTCTTAGCAAAGCGGATGCCGCTATTGAAGCAATTTTTGAAACCGATGTTTCTTCGGCTTTCTCAAGAGCTGTTTTTGCAGAGGTCATTGTCATTGACATATTGGTTCCTGTGTCACCGTCTGGAACAGGAAAAATATTTAAATCATCAATATGAGACTTTTGCGAACAAATGCAATTGGCTCCTGATATTATAGCTTTTCTCAAATTAATTCCGTTTACCATATAAGCACTTCCTTGTACCGGTAGTCTTTGCAGATTTGCTTTAATTATTTTAAATTTGTAACATTCAAAATACTTGATAATTATAGCACATTTTTAATGCACACACAAGGCACGTCCAAAGATTTGTTAACGCATGACCTTAATTTTGTAAGGATAACCAAAAAAACAGCTTAAATTTTTACCATTAGAAAAACGAAATAATGTTATTATCTTTACTTTACAACAAATTTCAGAAAATAAATACACAGAATTTTAGTTTATGCAGTAATCTCAAGCCTCTCTATTTCAATGGTTTTTCCGCTTTTTTCATCGATATCAAAAATAATGCAATCCATCTTGCATTCGCCGTCTGCTAAGTCAAAACGAACAGGCATTTTTTCTTTTAGCTTCTTGATAATAAGCTCAGGCTTTACTCCAAGCACAGAACGAATAGGACCTGTCATTCCGACATCAGTAATAAATCCCGTACCTGCTTCAAGTATTTTTTCGTCTGCAGTTTGCACATGAGTATGTGTACCGAACATAGCCGATACCCTGCCGTCAAGATAATAACCCAAAGCCTGTTTTTCACCTGTTGCCTCGGCATGGAAATCGACAATAATTATTTTTTCTTCTGTTTCTTTTAAAAGATCATCCATTGTTTTAAACGGACAGCATAAGCTTTCCATAAACGCATTCCCAAGCATATTTATTATGCAAACATGAACACGACCCATATCAACAATACATTTCCCTCGTCCGGGTGTAGTATTTTCAGGGTAATTTGCAGGGCGTACAATATATTCGTTATTTTCAAGCACATCAAAGATTTCTTTTCGGCGAAAGGCATGATTACCCAATGTAATTACATCCACACCGCTTGCAAACAGATATTCAGCTGTTGCAGGCGTAATACCATTACCGTCAGCGGCATTTTCGCCATTTGCAATAACCAAATCAATTCCCTTGATTTTTTTCAGGTTAGGCAATTTACTGCGCAAAAACTGGCATCCGATGCTTCCAACAACATCTCCGATTGCAAGAATTCTCATTTTAAACACTCTCAATTCTATCTTTCTTACTATTTTTATTTTACAAATAAAAATAGTATTCCACAAAAACGGCAATCGCATTATTTACGACTGCCGTTATTTTATGTAACCCCGTAAATGAGGTTGAATTTAAAATTATTTTGCGTATTCTATGGCTCTGTTTTCACGAATGATATTAACTTTGATTTGACCAGGATATTCAAGATCTGCTTCGATCTTCTTGCAAATATCTCTTGCAAGAGGTACCATACGCTCATCGTTGACAATTTCAGGTTTTACCATTATGCGAACTTCGCGTCCTGCCTGAATTGCAAAACAGTTTTCAACGCCTTCAAACGATGAAGCAACTTCTTCAAGTTTTTGCAGACGTTTAATATAATTTTCAAGATTTTCTCTTCTTGCGCCCGGTCTTGCGGCAGAAATAGCATCTGCTGCCTGAACAATACAAGCAACCACGGTTTTGGCTTCTACGTCACCGTGATGCGCATGAATTGCATGGATAACCGCATCGCTTTCCTTATATTTTCTTGCCACATCAACACCGATTTCAATATGAGAACCATCGATTTCGTGGTCAAGTGCTTTGCCGATATCATGTAAAAGTCCGGCACGCTTAGCAACTGTTGGGTCAAGACCCAACTCAGAAGCTATAATTCCTGAAAGGTAAGCTACCTCAAGTGAATGATTCAGTACGTTTTGACCGTAGCTTGTACGGTAACGAAGACGACCGATAAGCTTAATAAGCTCAGGGTGAATGCCATTGACACCAACGTCAATAACAGCACGTTCGCCTTCCTGCTTAATAGTTGCTTCAACCTCACGACGAGATTTCTCTACCATTTCTTCAATTCTTGCAGGGTGAATACGACCGTCAGTGATAAGCTTTTCAAGGGATAAACGAGCAATCTCACGTCTAACCGGCTCAAAGCATGATAAAGTAATTGCTTCAGGTGTATCATCAATTATTAAATCTACGCCTGTAAGAGTTTCCAAAGTTCTTATATTTCTGCCTTCACGGCCGATAATTCTGCCTTTCATTTCGTCATTTGGCAGAGGTACTACCGAAACAGTAGCTTCGGTAACATGATCAGACGCACAACGCTGAATCGCCATTGAGATAATGTTTCTTGCTTTTTGATCGGACTCTTCTTTGAGCTGTTGCTCATAGTCCATTATTTTTACTGATTTTTCATGTGTCAGCTCGTCATCAAGCTGTTGTAATAAAAATGTTTTTGCTTGTTCGCCTGTATATCCTGAAATTCTTTCAAGCATTTCAAACTGGCTCTTTTTAATTGCTTCTGCATCAACCAGTTTTTCGTCTGCTTCTTTATTTTTCTGTGCTATTTTTTCTTCTTTTGTTTCAATCGAGGCAATTTTTTTATCAAGTGCCTCTTCTTTTTGCTGAATGCGTCTTTCTTGGCGCTGAACCTCTTTACGGCGTTCCGCCATATCTTTTTCCGATTCATTTCTAAGACGATGGATTTCGTCTTTACCTTCTAAAATAGTTTCCTTTTTCTTTGCTTCAGCTGATTTTATTGCATCAGCAATAATTCTTTTTGCTTCCTGCTCTGCAGTTCCTATTGCCTTTTCGGCAACGGACTTTCTGTGAGCAATGCCGATAAAATAAGCTGCAATTCCGCACACGGCAGCTATTACGACAGTTATTAAAATTCCTGCCCAACTTGGCATAATGGACACCTCCATGACTTGATTTTTAGATTTCACTAATTGAAAACGAATCAACTCATCGGTTCCGTTACTTAAAATTATTTCATTTTAATCCAATATTAACTTAAAAATTACATATTTATTGCCTGAAATTCGCAAGCTTTCAAACAATATCTTAACCCTCATCGGAATAAACATATGAAAAAAGATCTATAAATAACGGCTCTAATCGATAGAGTCAAAATTAAAACATTACAGGCATAAATGCCCAGTAGATATTTTATTATTATTTTCATCAAATGTCAAGTTTTAATTCCTTTTATTGCATTATAAGTATTTTCAATTGACAATAATGAATTTGCTACTATAATTTTAATATACTATCATATATAATTAAAATCTAAAAAATATGTATTTTTTTTAAAGGAAATGATTATATGGCAAAAATATATAATAAAATTATCGAATTAATCGGTAATACGCCTCTTATGGCATTAAAAGACTATTCAAATTCAAACGGATTGAAAGCCAATATTATTGCAAAAATTGAGTCTTTTAACCCTGCAGGCAGCATTAAAGACAGAATTGCCCTTTCAATGATTCAAGAAGCTATTGATTCCGGAAAGTTAAAGCCCGGGTCAACCATCATTGAGCCTACAAGCGGAAACACAGGTATCGGGCTTGCTTCTCTTGCAGCAGCAATGGGATATAAAATTATTTTAACAATGCCCGAAACCATGAGCATTGAGCGCAGAAAACTCTTAAAAGCCTATGGAGCACAGATTGTTCTTACTTCCGGTCCTCTTGGAATGAAAGGTACAATTGCCAAAGCAGAAGAGCTCTGTGATGAAATGGAAGGTGCGATAATTTTAGGGCAATTTACAAATCCTGCAAATCCTAAAGCACATTTTTACACAACAGGACCTGAAATTTACCGTGATACTGATGGAATAATCGATTATTTCATTGCAGGCGTAGGTACAGGCGGTACTATCTCAGGCACAGGAGCATTTTTGAAATCCAAAATACCAAACATAAAAGTTATAGCGGTTGAGCCTGAAGGCTCGCCTGTTCTCTCGAAAAACACACCTGGTACTCACAGACTTCAGGGCATTGGAGCAGGTTTTGTTCCAAAAACGTTGGACACTGAAATTTACGATGAAATATTTCCTGTTTCAGATGAAGATGCATTCAAAACGGTTAATATATTGGCAAAAACTGAAGGCATACTTTGCGGAATTTCTTCGGGAGCCGCACTGTTTGCAGCAACCGAAATCGCAAAAAGAAAAGAAAATTACGGTAAAAACATAGTAGTAATTCTTCCTGATACAGGTGAACGGTATCTTTCCGAAGATGGATTATGGGAATAAAATTTATAATTAATTAACAAATTAACGCCACCCTGAAAAAACAGGGTGGCGTTTTCTTAGGCTTATTTACCTTTTCAGCTTTCGTCTCTATTTTCCTTCTTAATTTTGAAAAACTTTCTTAGGAAAAAACCTAAAAACTTGGGTCTTTCAACAACGATTACTTTCATTTTATAAGCCTCTTTCTGCTCACGGTTTGATATGTTCTGACGCCTATCATGAGCCGAATAAGCGCCTCTGCCCTTACAGCTTTATCTGCATTTTGAAATTGCAATAGATAACAAAATAATCATAATTGCTGAAATGCAGATTACAAAGCGATACGGGAAAAAGCAGGAAATCAATAATCCTGCGCCGAAAGCCAGCGCACAGCTGCCGTTTGTTCTGCAACATTTCATTCTTTTCACCAACCGTATTTAACAAACCAATCCCTTTTGGGATCGGTTATGTAAAATGCTGCAAGCTATGAACGGCTTAATAACAGTATATACATGCCATGTTATTCTGTTACATTATTTTGGTTGAATTTTTACACTTTTCCATTTGTTTCCTATTTTTACATTGTATTGTATATTTATACATATTTAGACAATTACAAAGAGGTGGGGTTTGTGCGACACCAAAATAAAATAATCTCTTTAATAATTGCATTTTGCTTTTTTTACGTCTTTATCCAATCGAATCCTGTCGTTTTTGCGCAGGCTTCAACATTAAATTTGTCGATTTCAAGTAATCCTGAATTTATTGGATTGCATCACGATTCAAACGGAACCTTATATCTTTTGGATGAAAGCGGTAAAAATGCTACTATCACCACAATTTCAGGTAATCAAGTAATAAGAAAAAATACATTGACTCTGCAAGGAATATCTAATCCATATGCCTTTGTAGGAGGAAATTTTTTCTTTGCCTCTGGTGTATCACAGTATAACAGTTCAAATAAATATGAATTAGATACAGTCTTAACAAAATATAATCCAGCTGCAAACACAACAGAATCAGTAACAATCCCAAATGTAATCTTTATGGGAAAAGGAACTTTTGCTGTAAACAACGACGGGAACCGATTTTATCTATTAAGTAATAATAAATTCTATGTTTGCAGCTTTTCAAGCGGAATTTTATATTCTGTTGCAACAAGCAGTAATAATACATACATTTATAAAAATGATTACAGTAATTCCATTTATGAAACCGTAATGGGTAAAACGTATATTTGGAACGAATCATCAAAGTCCTTTTCGCTAATATGTAATGAAGCACCAATTAATCCGTGGTACTTTTTTAATTCCGATACAATGAGCGACAGGCTTGGAAATATCTACTCAATTGGAAACAATCTTTCTAAATTTGCTTCTACAGGTTTGCAGGATGTTAACTTAAACGTTGGCAGCACCAACAATTATTTTTATATGGCAAACGGAAATACAGTATATTCATATCAAATGGGGAATTTTGCTCAATACGGTAAAATTGCTTTTTCTCAAAGAATAAGGGCATTTTGCTGTGCTGAAACTCAGATATATGTTGTAAGCGGACAAACACTTAATATTCTTAGCGATGGAGATTTCGTAAAATCCAATAATTCATCTTCATCAAATGGATCTTCAAACGGTTCTTCTTCAAGCAATGGAAGCGGTTTGGTTACTAGCAATGTTTATCATTTCAATAATAATCAAAATCTGATTACATATGTTCCAGCAGAATCAACCATTACAACTTTTAAAAAGAACATTAATTTAAACGGCTGTACCGTAAGTTTCAAAAACTCTTGCAATGAATGCCAGACCTGTGGACTTGTTAAAACTGGTTTTACAGTTTCTTTTTCATTTAACGGTGCAGTTACACGAAACTATACCATTATTGTAAGCGGCGATGTTACAGGCTCAGGAACAGTAAATGATAAAGACCTTACTGCCATATGTGATAATTTAACAGGTAATAAGTCTCTTAACAGCAATCAAAGCCTAGCTGCCGATGTTGACCATGACAGTAGTGTTACTACACGTGATTTATTAATTATTGCAAAAGGCATTGAGAGCAAAACGGTTATAAACTAAAAAAATATATTCATAAAACACAAACTGCACCCGATTGTTAGTTATTCGGATTATTTTATCCATTTCTAACTTTTGAGTGCAGTTCAATTTTTGAAGATATTATTTTAAATAATTATTTCTCTTTCTTAAATCCAATGCCGTTAATTACAAGATTGTCTCTGCCTTTTGTCGTATCAAGCTTATAAGTAAGCGTACCAAAAGCCATTTCCTTAATGCTGCCTGATGTTTGGTCATAAGCAATAATATTGATTTTTATGCTTCCTTTTTCAAGGGTATAAGCTCCATAATAACTTATCTGACCGTTTTCATCCAACTTGCATGTTCCGTCGCTGTTTAACATTAGTCTGGTTGAAATACCGGTATCGGAATAAGTCCATGCGCCGACAAGTTTTGTATCTTGCTTAAATTTTTTATCAACCGATGGTTTGGCTATAACCTCATCTGATTTTGTTAAATCAAGAGAAGTTGCCTGAGTGGATTGAGTTGCAGCAAATGTAAGTTTCATCTTTTTACCGGTAAAGACGTTACCAGTAATACTGATTGATGGCGTTTCTGTATTTGCCTCTCCTGTTGTCGAATCTTGACCCATTGTACAAGTAATTGTAGATTTATCAGAAGAAACAACATATGAGCCGTATTGTACAACGCTTCCAACTGTAACTTCTAGAACACCGTTATCTTTGAAAGTATAGTAATAAGCTCCTTTGCCGCCAGATATTTCACACTTCCATGTGCCTATGCATGAATTATCAAAAAAAGCATACATGAAAAATAAAGCAATACCTGTGCAGACAAAAATGCAAATTGAAATAATAATACAATTATTTAATAAGCGTTTTTTCCTTGGCTTTTTAACTTTTTCTTCTTTTATTTCTTCCTCATCTTCGGACTCTAATTCATATGGATTCGCGATATAAGATACATAATCGTGTTTAGGTAACTCTTCGAAATCCTCTTCCTCAGAGTTTTGCAAATCGGTTTCGTTCATTTGCGAATCTATTGGTTCAAAATCAGCTATTTCTTGATCTGTTTCTGTTACAGATTCATCCAAATTTTTATTCTCATCCATACTTGATATTTTGCCCCCTTCTTATTAATAAAACTATTTTACAATAAATAATTGTCGGATACAAGTGAATTTTTGTTTTTGTTCTCAAAAATGGAAGTTTATTAAAGAAATATTAACAATTTATTGTAAATTGTCGAAAAATCATTATATTCATCCTTGTCTTTTTTTTCATAGTATGTTATAGTTAAATGCGTATTTGACTTATGCAAATAACATTATAATACTCTACTCGAAAGGGTGCAAAACATATATTATGATAAGCTGTAAACAGCAATATTACAGATGGCTGACCGAGGCAACTGACGACATGGAGTTAATTGCTGATCTTGAAAAAATTGAACAGAATTCCGATGAAATCCATGAGCGTTTTTATCGTGATTTAGAATTCGGTACGGCAGGTCTACGTGGCATTCTTGGTGCCGGAACAAACCGTATGAACATTTATACTGTTCGTCTTGCTACGCAAGGGCTTGCAAACTTTTTAAATAAAAGATATAAAAATCCTTCTGTTGCCATATCACACGATTCAAGACATAAATCAAGGCTTTTTACCGAGGAATCGGCAAGGGTATTGGCTGCAAACGGAATAAAAGTTTTTATATCACGTGAATTGGAGCCTACACCTGTTTTAAGCTTCTGCGTAAGAGAATTAAAATGCAATGCAGGCATTATGATTACGGCAAGCCATAATCCAGCTATCTATAACGGATACAAATGCTATGGTGAAGACGGCTGTCAGATGACAGACCACGCCGCAGGAGAAGTTTATAACGAAATTTCAAAGCTTGATTGCTTTAAAGATGTTAAGCTTTGCTCTTTTGATGAAGCCTTAAACAGCGGAACAATTGACTATATTAAAGAAGAAACCTATGAAGCATATCTTCAAAACGTACTGAGCCAAACCGTTAACAAAGATATTTGCAAGGATGCAGGTTTAAGCGTTGTATACACGCCGCTTAACGGTACAGGAAATATACTTGTACGCGAAGCGTTAAAAAGAATTAACGTTAATGATATCAAAATTGTAAAGGAGCAAGAGCTTCCTGACGGCAATTTCCCAACATGTCCATACCCAAACCCCGAAATTCCTTCAACTATGAATTTAGGGCTTGAACTCGCCAGACAAACGGGAGCTGATTTGCTTTTAGCCACCGACCCCGATGCAGACAGAGTAGGTATTGCCGCAAAAGACAAAAACGGTGAATATCGTCTGTTTTCAGGTAATGAAACAGGTATTTTGCTGACAAATTATATTTTGATGAGCCGAAAAGAGCTTGGAAATTTACCGCAAAACCCAATTATCGTTAAAACTATTGTTACGAGCATTCTTATCGACCGCATTTGTAAAAAATACGGTTGCGAACGCAGAAACGTACTTACTGGTTTTAAATATATAGGTGATCAAATTCTTCGCTTGGAACAAGTAAATGAAGAAAATCGCTTCGTGTTTGGTTTTGAAGAAAGCTCAGGTTATCTTGCAGGTACTTATGTCCGTGATAAAGACGCCGTTGTAGCTTCAATGCTTATCTGTGAAATGGCTGCATTTTATAAAAAGCAAAATAAAAATCTTCCTGAAATTATTGATGAGCTTTACGCTGAATACGGCTACTATTTAAACACAACGCTGAATTTCGAATTTGACGGAGCATCCGGTCTTGAAAAAATGACCAGTATCATGACTGAGCTTCGTGAAAATCCTCCGAAAGCAATTGCCAACATTAAAGTTGTCGCTCTTGCCGATTATTTAAAAAGTCAGGAACTAAATGTTCTTACTGGCGAAACAGAAAAAATTGATCTTCCTTCTTCAAATGTGATTGCATTTTCGTTGGAAGATGGCGGTTCTGCAATTGTTCGTCCAAGCGGAACTGAACCGAAAATCAAGTTGTATATTACTTCCGTAGGCAAAGAAAAATCAGACGCAGAGGAAAAAGCGAACTTAATTGCTAGCAATATGGAAAAATTTATTGGAGTATAGCTATAAAACTATAAAACAAACGGCTGAAAGAGAAATCTTTCGGCCGTTTGTTTTTTCTGTATACTGCTTATAAAGTTATTTTATAAGCAGTATACTTTAGTTTAATTATAATTTAGAGGGCATTACGGATTATAAACAGACCATGACAATGTAGGCTTATTTCCTGTGCCCATTGGCTTACAGCAGTTGTTTGACCCCATTACTGTTGACGTAATATCATCTGTCTGCAAAATACCTGTTTGTAAAAATGTTGGGTCATTTATGTTCATGAACAAGAAGCCTGTTCCAACAGGTATTGAAGCCTTCCAAATGTTTGTTCCGCTGATTTTTGTCATTGAAACCATTGTCTGATTAAACAGATAGATATAAACTCCGCTCCATTGTGCTACGGAATTATCAAAGTAAACTGTGATAGTACCAGTTGGATTATCTGTTGTGGCATTGTAAACGCCCCATGTACCAGCGGAATTTGATGTATCTGTAAATTTGTTGTTTGTGCCCATAGCACCTGTTGATATCCAGCTATTCCATGCAGCTGCTGTTGAGAATGCTGTAGCAGGCGGCAGTCTGTAGAAGTTAGCTGTCGTCCAGCTTGTTGGAACGTCGGCACTCCAAACGGTTGTGCCAAGGCTTGTCATTTTGATACTAGTTGTTCCATCACTGATATACATAACAGCACTTGCATTTGCTACCCAGCCAAGTGAATCTTTAAAGTAGATTGTTTTGGTACTTGCTGCCTGTGTTGGAGCAGTTGTAGGTGCAACTGTTGGAGCAACTGTCGGTGTTGTTGTTGGGGCTGCTGTCGGTGGAGTTGTGGGTGCAACTGTCGGATTTGGAATTGCCAACCATGTATTAATAGCATATGCTACTGTCAAATTGGCAAGCCATTTTTGCAAGGATGTTGCATCTTTCAATTCAATTGAACCGTTGGAATTTACATCTGCTGCAAATACTGCATTACCTATAATCGTTATGCCCGATACTCCTGCCAGATATTTTTGAATCTTTGTGGCGTCTTTAAGGCTTACAACACCATCCTGATTTGCATCACCCAAAAGATACGAGTTCGCCGGAGTTGTCGGCGCAATTGTAGGTACTTGT
Organism: Bacillota bacterium; assembly: GCA_030705695.1. Lineage (GTDB taxonomy): Bacteria > Bacillota > Clostridia > Oscillospirales > Acutalibacteraceae > JAUZPX01. Next base: position 5,896 of record JAUZPX010000025.1, on the reverse strand, counting down.
GTTGGTAAGGTTGTAGACGGATTCGTAGGTGTTCCGCTCGGTGTATACAAGTAAACAACATTTGTTACACCTGCTGAATAATTTCCTGAAGCATTTATCGGAGCTGTTGGAGCATTGAATCCTGTTATAGTAGGTGCAGTTGTTGTATAAGTTCCTGAGGCAGTAACTTTTTGCGCCGTAGTTGATGTATCTGCCTGTAATTTTGCTCCTGTAACTTGATTAATATAACTTGTTACAATTGTTGCATTATACTGAATAGTGCTGCTATTAATCCAAGCTTCTCCTGCAACAAGATAACCTGGCTGGTTTTGTCCGGGAACCTGAATTGAACCTGTTGAGCTGTTAGAGAAAATAACACGGCAGCTTGGGGCTGATATAGAAATCTTATACCAGTTAGCACCAGTGGCAGAATCCGCAGTCATTGCCTGACCTGCCCATGCGCCTAAAAGCTTAGTGCCGTTGTCAAGATATGCATAGCAGTATACCGAAGACCAGCTTTGACTGTTGTAGAAATGAACGATTGTCGTAGATGGTGTTTGTGGTTTATACGTAAATGTAATTGTTAATGGTGCTGTCCCTGCAAACGTTCCTATTGAGTTTGCTGGATATTTATCAGTGTCAAGTTGATATCCCTGAATAACACTCGGAGCGTAACTATATGTATCTCCTTGATGCAGCTTTGTTGAAACAGCAGGAGAAAGTACATTTCCTGACTCATCGACATAATTTACTGTCAAAGTATTGCTTGGGATAGTTGATGGTGTGTAATAGAAAGAAACAGTTACAGGCGATGCAGTAATCACGCCTGATGTATTGCCAACCGTATTTGATAATGTGTAATCAAACAAAATATCGCTGTTTGGGAATGCTCTGTATGTTGAACCAACAACATATTTGCTTGTAGTTGTTTTGATTGTAGTATTTGTAGATGCATCAATATGATTTACTGTCAGTGTGCTGGTTTGCGGTGCTTGAATGTTTTTGCTGTTGAAACTGCTGAGGTCAACCAAAACCATTGCTGTTTTTGCAGGAACCGAAATCGTTGAACCGTTAATAGTACCCAAATTTGTTAGTCCTGCGCTTGTACCGTTAACAATTGTTGCCCAACTGCTCGGAAGCGATACGCCCGCCTGCAATGTAACAGATTGGGTCGAAGATGTATTATTCGCAATGACAGCTGTCATGCCCCATTCGTTAGCGGCATTGGCTGTTTTGTTTTGCATTGTGTATGCAATAACGCCTGAAGGTGTGGAAGCAAAATATGAGGCGCCTACAGACGTCATTGTCGAATCGCTAAACGGTGAATAGACTGATCTTATTTGTCTGAACCCTTTATAATAAGCATCCAAATTCGAAAAAGATGCATTGTTCAGTCTCGTCCAGTCAATATGGTTTTCCGTATCGCCTGTATTATAACTGTTGTCATCTCCGAGCTTTGTACGCCCGAATTCATCGCCGGCAACCGTAAATGGAATACCCTGACTTGTAAGAATCAACGCTGCTGAAAGTTTATCCTGTGTGATTAAACTAGCATTTGCCGTTTGATAATCTGTAATTCCATTTGATTTTACAAGTTTATCCCAAAGAATCAGATTATCGTGAGCTGAATCGTATGTAACTGTACGGTTTGGAGTATTCGCCCAGTTATTGCCAAATGTCGAGCTTGTATTAGCCAGAATACCAGATTTTATAGCTGTATCATTCGACGTTGAGCCTTGAATATATCCGCCGTCTGTACCATTTGTGGAACCTTTGACAGCATCTCTGTAACTGTCGTTAAACATACCGATTCCCGGTAAAAGCTGGCTGCAATTTGATTTAACGCAGCAAACTGAAGAATCAAGTCCGTTACTTGAACCGCCTGTCCAAGGTTCGCCGTACATAACGATTTTTGAACCTCCGCTGTTCGGAACGTTTGCATCATTATTCAGCGTTGTTCTGACATTGTTCATGCATGTGATATCTTCACAGCCCATAAGGTCATAACGGAAGCCATCAATATGATATTGATCTACCCAATATTGGCAAGAATCTGCCATATATTTTTTAAACATCGGATGGTCGGATGCCAATACGTTACCACAGCCCGAGCCATCTAAAAATGCTCCGTTTTGCATTCTGTAATAATAACCTGGAACGGTTTTCTCAAAGCAGGAAGCCGTTGAATATGTATGATTGTAAACAACATCCATGATAACGCTAATTCCTCTGTCATGGAGCGCTTGAACCATTTCCTTAAATTCGGTGATTCTTGTAGCACCGTTATATGGATTAGATGAGTAAGAACCGTCGGGAACGTTGTAGTTTACAGGATCGTATCCCCAGTTTTGCCCGCCTTTTGTTTCATCAACCGAAGCAAAATCGAAACAAGGCATAAGTTGAACCGTGTTGACGCCCTGGTCGACAAGATAATCAACACATGATGAAATAGCTCCTGTTCCGTTTACTTTTGTGCCGCCTTCTGTAAATGCAAGATATTTGCCGCGATTTGCAGCGCTCACACCTGAAGAAGCATCAATTGAGAAATCACGGATATTAACTTCCCAAACGACATCTTTTGTGGAATCACGGAGAACGTGCTGATCTTGGCTCCAACCTGTCGGATCTGTTTTGGAAAAATCCAAAACCTCAGAGCGGTTTCCGTTAACACCGACAGCTTTTGAATACACATCTTGTGTTTCGTTGGTAGTACCGTTAACAGTAACAAGATATGTATAATAATCTCCGTTTAAATCGCCCTGTGCCGTGTAGGACCAAACGCCGTTTGATTGCGTAAGCGTCATTGCATACGTACCGATAACACCAGCACCTGATTCAGAATCGCTGCCCGTTTTATAGAGCTTGACCTGAACATTAGACGCACTTGGCGCCCACACCTTAAATGTTGTAGATGTTTTCGAATAAGTTGCACCAAGGTCACTTCCCGAATAAGTTTGGCTATCGTATGCTGTTGCAGACGAATAACCAGTCGATTTCGGAGCTGTTGCTGCGTTTACGGTAATCGATGGAATCAAAACCGTTCCGAGCAACATAATAGAAACGACAAATACAGCTAGCATTTTTTTTGCTTTCAAATGTAACACTCCTTCTTTTTTCTTAATTGTTTATTTCACCTGTACTCTTCGTTTGCACAGATGTAAAATACTTTATAATAAATATATTTAAATTATTATATCATATTCTATATCCATTTTCATATATTCTATGTAAATTTTCTATCGATTTTTGTCTAAATTTTTTATATTTTTTTTGTACAAAATAACACAAAAAGCGGCATGCAATAACATACCGCTTTTATAACATTTTTATTTAATTTTTGAAAAAGTGTTAATTAACTTACCAAAGTCTTCCCAATAGGATAGCTAACATTCATTTTTGCTAAATATTTTTGAATTAACGTTACATCTTTCAGACTTACGTCACTGCTTGAGTCTATATCTGAAACATCAAGTGCAATTTTAGGTAATGTTACTAAATGAGCAAGCTGCTGTTGAAGCAAAGTAACATCTTTTACTGTAACCGCACCGTCAAGATTAACATCTCCAAGCAGACGGTCAGACAACGCTTTTTTTGTAAATGTATATGAGCTGTTGACTGTTTTTGTTCCGTCTGTTGCAGTTAGTTTAACAGTGGTTGTAGCATTTGTAGCTAAACCTGAACCGATTGTAATAACAGTAGAAGCTGTGAATGTCTGTACAGCGCCATTGTCGATCTGATAAGTACCTGATTTTGCATTGGTAAGACCGACCGTTACATCACATGAGTCGCCATAGAAAGGACCACCAGCTTTAGAAATAGTATTACTCGGAGGATTGTAATTAGGTGTAAATGCAACAACAGCTGTCATTGCTGGTACAGTACCTTTAAGGACTCCACCTGTAACCGTATATTTATTGCCTGAAATCTGGTCGGTATATGCGCCGTCCGCAAGGCTCTTTACTGTAACATTCAATGTCTGAGAATCAGTTCCCACATTAGCAATCATTACACCTGAATTACCACGTTCGTTAATTACGCAATCACCGTTATAGTACAGATTTTCGGATTGCCCCGAAAAATAGTTATGGAACTGATTAATTTTAGCAACTTCTGTGCTGTCCCATGTTGTATCGTCGCTGATATCTCCCATATCTAATGACGGTCTTGCAAGGAACAAAGATGTTGCATCTTTTCTTGAAGCTGCAATAGCCCATGCAACTGTAATTTCATTGTCTGGGATGTCACTTGATTGATTATCCATATAGTCATCATGGGATTCTGCCCACAAAACTGTTTTATTTGGATCTGAGCCGATAGGATATGATGAAGAAGCAGATCTTTGAGCATCATTGTTGTCAACATCTGCAAGTAAATTGTCACCGTATTTATTGTCGGTAACGCTCATATATTTTGTGTAATTTGAAATTGGAGTTCCCGCATTGTTAAGAATTTCACCATAGAAATAAAGGGGTCTTGTAGTATATGATGTAATTCCGTTAATGATGTATGGCCAATAATTACTTGCAAAGCTTGCATCATCCGTAGGAAGCTCAATATGTTTTGCAGCATCAAAACGGAATCCGTCTGCACCGTAATCGACACACTGTTTAAGTAAATTCAATACAGCATTCTGAACGTATGAACTGCCTGTATTCAAATCAGGTTCGCCAATACAGCCCTGAGTCATGTTATAGCGGCTGCTATCGCTGGCAGAAACTGAATTGATATGCCAATAAGCATCGTTGTTATAGAGTTCGGTAGGCTGAATTTGAGTAGAACGGTCGGATTTTGAGTTTCCTCCCCTTCCGTTTATATTTGCCATATGGTTTGCAACAATGTCAACGATAACTTTAATTCCATATTTATGAGCAGTATTGCACATAGAGATAAAATCGTTTTTAGTACCAAGCCATGTCCCGCCGTCTGCAAAAGACAATGAAATCGGCTGATACATTCTCCACCAACTGCTGTTTACAGGTGTGCCGTCCGCATAATCTTTCGGTGTTTGCACAGGAGATACCTGAACGCTTGAATAACCTGCCGTAGCTATATTCTGCATCTGACTTTCAATATTTGCATATGTCCAGTTAAATGCATGCAGAATTACACCATCCTGGGCATTTGCCATTAGATGGTAGTCTGTTGTGGTAGTGCCAGTAGTTGCTGTAACCGCCGATGCACTGTGAATCGGAATCAACAGAAGCGAAGCGCATAAGCAAAGTACAAGTGTCAAAGATAAAATTTTCTTCATTTTTTTGTCCTTCCTGCTCACCTTTAATTATAATCATTATTATTTTTTATCGTCTTACCGTGAGCAAGATAAGACGTAGTTATAAAAGCAAATCGCTCGATTTCCTTCCCCTTCATGACCACGTGCGAACGTTTTGCTTTTTTAAATACAAAATAATTTGTCTACATTAATAAATCTATTAATATGTAAAGCTTTTAATTTCTTTAAAATTATAAAGATTCGTTATTTAAAATTATCTCTGCATTATTCATTAATCGTTTAAGTGTTGACATTCCGCATTTTTTCTCGATAATATCACATGCTTTTTGATATTCGCCTATTAAAATTTCGTCATTTTTATGAAGATCTGTTCCCAAAACATGAATAAATCCATCGTTTATAAGATTAAGAATACGCCTTTGCGTTCTGAAATTCAATATTGAGGAAACATTTGCCTGAAATAGTACCCCCATATCGTTAAGTTCAATTAATCTATCAACATCCTTAAATACTTTCGGATATCTTTCAATATGTGCAAAAACAGGTTTTACCTGAAAATTCTCTATAAGCCTAACGAGCATATCAATTGATACTCCCGTAAAAGTTGAACTATATGGAAATTCCGATAAAATATATTTTGTTCCGCTGTAGCACAGTTCACTAATATCATGATTATTAAACAGATAT
>JAUZPX010000024.1 GCA_030705695.1 Bacillota bacterium | reverse complement strand
TCGCAAGGTGTTGAAAAATCTGTGATAAAATAGTATAATGACAAAAGCTATTTAAGAAAGGGCAGAATAAAGTATGTCAATCATGATACCTCTAATTGTTTTTTCTCTTGTGATTGCTCTTGTTGTTCGGTTTATGAAAACCCAAAAGGCTTTTGCTTTCACGGTGAGATTAGGTGCCGCAGGCGTTATTGTTTTATCAATTGTATATGCGGTATGTAATTTCAATAATGTAGTAACTTTTGACCTTAGCAATTATGAATGGATCAAATATCCGGTTTTAGCTTTAGAGCTTCTAATTACGGGATATATTGTATTCAGAGGAATATCAAGCAAGAAGTTTCTTGTAGCGATATTCGCAACCTTGCAATTTGGCTTAATAGCTTGGTTTGAATTAACTCAGGAAAATAACATCACAGTTAAAAATGATATCTATATCGATAAAATTTCTTTGCTGATGATCTTAATTATCGGTGTTGTTGGCGGACTTATTTGCTTATATTCTGTTGAATATATGAAAGCTTATCACCATCACCATCCGGAATTTGAGGACAGACGCGGATTCTTTTTCTCGGTACTTTTTTTGTTTACAGCTGCAATGTTCGGGCTTGTCATGTTTAATAATATGACATTAATGCTCTTTTGCTGGGAAATTACGTCGCTGAGCTCGTTTTTGCTTATCGGTTATACCAAAACGGACGAAGCTGTTAATAATGCTTTTACTGCTTTGGTTGTAAATGTGTTTGGCGGGCTTTGTTTTACTATCGGAATTGTAATTCTCGGTATGCATAGCCATGTTTTGGACTTTAATAGTCTTATGAATCTTTCAAACAATAACACAGTAGTTATGCTTGCAGTTTTGCTTATTGCTGTAGGAGGACTTACAAAATCAGCACAAATGCCGTTTTCAAAATGGCTTTTAGGTGCCATGGTTGCGCCAACTCCGTCCTCGGCAATTTTACACTCATCAACAATGGTAAAAGCTGGAGTATATTTAATTATCCGTTTAGCACCGCTCCTTGGAAGCAATGCACCAGGATATACAGTTGCTTTTGTTGGTGGAATCACATTTATGTACGGAGCTTTTATGGCAATTTCTCAAAGAGATGCCAAAAAGATTCTGGCATTCTCAACGATTTCAAACCTCGGACTGATTGTAACCTGTGCAAGCCTCAATACGCCTGAAGCACTCTGGGCGGCGATTATGCTTATAGTATTCCATGCAATTTCAAAAGCTCTCTTGTTCTTGACGGTCGGTTCTACAGAGCATCAAATCGGCAGCCGAGATGTCGAATCCATGGACGGTCTTGTGAATGTTTCAAAAGCAGTTTCTATGTGCTTGATTATAGGAATTGCTGGGATGTTTATTGCTCCATTCGGTATGCTTATTTCTAAGTGGGCGGCAATAAAAGCACTTATAGATTCAGGTAATATTATTATTTTATTGATTGTTGCCTTCGGAAGCACTGTTACAATGTTCTTCTGGACAAAATGGCTCGGCAAAATCATAGCAAATGCTCATAATAAGAAAAAGATTGATAACACTTTGCGTTTTGACGAAAAAGCCAGTCTGTTCTCGCTTAGCGCAATGGTTGTAATAGTTTGTGCAGGTCACCCGTTGATTTCGAAATATATTATTACTCCGTATATTCAAAATAATATGGGCATTAATTTCAGTTCCCCGATTGACCCTGTTGCAACTACTATAATTATTGCAATGATGTGCGTACTGTTTATTTTACCGCTTATTTTTGTTCCTTTATACCATGCTCATAAAGAGAAGCCAAGTTCTATTTATATGTCAGGTGAAAACACTGGTGATGACGAAAGCTTTCACGGAAGTCTCGGACAAGTACAAAGCGTTGAACTTCAAAATTGGTATATGCAAGGGATTTTTAAAGAAGTAAAATGGTGCAGTTGGGCGTCTGCAATTGTCTTAGTGGTCGGATTACTTTCTATTGTAGGAGGGTTCTTCCTATGAATACTGTTTTGTTTGTTATTATTAAAATATTGATTATTGTAATAGCCGCACCTATTGTTGGAGGCTTGCTTTCGGGAGTTGACCGTAAGCTTTCTGCAAAAATGCAACGCAGAAAAGGTCCTCCAATATTGCAGCCTTTTTATGATGTAATTAAGCTGTTCCAAAAGGAAACCACAACCGTAAACAATTTTACACGGTTTTATGTTGCAATTTCTCTATTCTTTACTATTTTTACTGTTGTTCTTTTCTGTTTGGGAATGGACTTACTGCTTTGTGTATTCTCGTTTACACTTGCTTGTATGTTTTTTGTAATTGCAGGGTATTCGTCTTATTCTCCGTTCAGCTTTATCGGAACAGAGAGAGAGCTTATTCAAATCATGTGTTATGAACCGATGATTTTAATTGCTGCTTTCGGTTATTACGAAGCGGCAGGTACTTTCAGCATTGGCGGCGTATTTGGGCTTTCATCCCCTGTTATATTAAAGCTGCCACTGATTTTTATCGGTCTTACCTATATTTTAACGATTAAATTGCGTAAATCGCCATTTGATCTTAGTATGTCGCACCATGGACATCAGGAAATTGTCAAGGGTATTACAACTGAGCTTACAGGTTCAAGCCTTGCTATGGTAGAGATAACACACTGGTATGAAACAATATTTTCACTTGGTTTTGTATATATTTTCTTTGCTTATAATACAACCGCTAGTAAAATAATTGCCGCAGTGATTTGCCTTGTTGTGTATTTTCTTGAGATTCTTATAGATAATACTTTTGCAAGAGTAAAATGGCAGTCGGCTCTGAAATACAGTTGGATAATAACGCTTATTACAGGAGCCCTAAATTTGCTTTATTTTAATTTCTTCCACTAATATTAGATAAAATTAATTTCAAATTTGTAGTTTGATGCAGGAGAAAGCCATGAATATGATAAAAAAATCGCCCTGGATTTTGCATTACGACGGTTCAAGCTGTAACGGATGCGACATTGAGGTATTGGCGTGCTTAACGCCGCTTTACGACGTCGAGCGTTTTGGCATAATTAATACAGGAAACCCGAAGCATGCAGACATTTTGCTTATTACAGTCTCTGTTAACGAACAGAATATACCTGTTGTTAAACAGCTTTATGATCAGATGCCGAATCCGAAAGCAGTTGTTGCTGTGGGCATTTGCGCTGCTACAGGCGGCATTTTTAAAGAATGCTATAACGTAATGGGCGGTATTGATAAGGTAATCCCCGTTGACGTATATGTACCTGGCTGTGCGGCAAGACCAGAATCCATTATTGAGGGAGTTGTAAAAGCTCTCGGAGTATTGGAATCAAAACGAAAAGCAAACGAGGAATAATCATGCAGAATTTTAAAATAATCGGTAAAGATGATTTGTTGAGTGTTGCAACTCAAATGAAATACGATCATTATAGGCTGGCGCAGATTTCATGCACAAAAAAAGATAAACTCGACTTGGTTTACAGCTTTGTAAAAGATTACGATTTAGAGAATATCCGTATTGAGCTTGAATTTGATGAAGAGATCGAAAGCATCAGCGGAATTTATTCTTATGCATTTTTATATGAAAACGAGATTAAAGAATTGTTTGGCGTAAAAATCATGCGTATAAGCCTTGATTTTAACGGAACATTTTATAAAATTAAAAAGACTGAAAGCAAAAACGGGGAGGTGGCACAAAATGGGTAATCGTACAATCGTGCCATTCGGTCCGCAGCATCCCGTGTTGCCTGAACCGATTCATCTTGACCTTGTTTTGGAGGACGAAACAGTTATCGAAGCTATTCCGTCCATAGGATTCGTTCACCGTGGACTTGAAAAGCTTGTTGAGAAAAAAGATTTTCAGCAATACGTGTATGTTGCAGAAAGAATTTGCGGTATTTGCAGCTTCATGCATGGAATGGGATATTGCATGGCAGTCGAAAACGTAATGGATTTAAAGTTACCCGACAGAGCCGAGTTTTTAAGAACAATTTGGGCGGAGCTTTCAAGAATTCACAGCCATTTGCTTTGGCTCGGACTTCTTGCTGATGCAGTAGGCTTTGAAAGCCTGTTTATGCATTGCTGGAGACTCCGTGAGGAAATCCTTGATCTCTTCGATATGACCACGGGCGGACGTGTAATTTTCTCTGTATGTAAAGTTGGTGGTGTTCGTAAAGATATTGATGCCGAAAAATTAAAGAAAATCGTTGAAGTTTTAAGTAATATGGACAGCAGCTTACGCAGTATTACAAAAATATTTTTAAGCGATACATCGATTATAAGCCGTATGTCCGGCGTTGGAGTATTGTCACCGGAAGAGGCTTTTGATCTGGGGGCTGTCGGTCCGATGGCAAGAGCAAGCGGAATTGTTGTTGACGACAGACTTTTGGGTTACGGAGCATATCCTCATGTTAAGTTTGAAGTACAAACAGCAACAGAGGGCGACTGTTATGCCCGTACAAAAGTGCGTATTAACGAGATTTTTGAATCAATCAGCATAATTAAGCAGTGCGTCAGCCTTATGCCATCTGATACTGCAATTGATGTACCTGTTAAGGGCAACCCTGACGGCGAATATTTTGCAAGACTCGAACAGCCTAGGGGCGAAGTTGTTTACTATGTTAAAGGAAACGGCACAAAATTCCTTGACCGTATGCGTGTTAGAACGCCTACATTTGCAAATCTTCCGCCTCTTTTGCATACGCTTAAAGGCGTTGATCTTGCCGATGTTCCTGTGCTTGTTTTGACAATTGACCCTTGCATTAGCTGTACAGAAAGATAAATTTCCGAAAGGACCATTATTATGTCGTTTTTTCAAATGGCAAAAACCGTACTTTCGAGTATGTTCAAAAAGCCAGCAACACTAAATTATCCCGTAAAGCCACGGGAATATGACCCGATTGTGCGTGGACATATTGAGATTGAGATAGAAAAATGTATTTTTTGCGGAATGTGCCAGCGCAAATGTCCCACAGGTGCAATTAAAGTGGAGCGTGCTGAGAAGCGTTGGGCAATAGAACCGTTTGACTGCATTCAGTGCAACAACTGTGCGGAGTCATGCCCAAAAGATTGCCTGCATATGCATAACACGGCTACTCCCGCAAATGAAAATAGGGATTTGATTAGGGATGCACGAATATCCGTTGACGCAGAAGATAATAAAGATAGCTGAAAAGTACGCACTTGAACATAAAGCCGATCATGTATCGAAAATTAATTTGGTTATAGGTAATGATTCAGGCGTTTTAGCAGATTCAATTTTGCTTTACTTCGAGATAATTGCTGAAAATACGATTTGTGAGAATGCAGAAATCGTAATTGAGCGTGTAAAGCCGCTACTTAAATGTAAAAAATGCGGACAGTATTTTGAACGAAAACCGTTTTCGTTTTCTTGTACTTTTAAGGATTGCGGCGGAGACGGAGAACCAACCGAAATTGGACGTGAATTTTACGTTAAATCGATAGAAATCGAGTAACCGAAAGGAAATATAAATGTCTAGCGAAATTAATGTAATGGAATCAATTTATTCCGAAAATGAAAAAATAGCCGATGAGCTTAAAGAAGAGCTTGAAAATAAAAACGTGTTTTCAATTAATGTGTTGGGAGCACCTGGTATAGGAAAGACATCCACGCTTATTCAGCTTATACCGAAAATTCCTTATAAATCGTTTGTTATCGAGGGCGATATTGCATCTGACCTCGATACGCAAAAGCTGAATGCTCTTGGCATTCAAACTGTGCAGATAAATACAGGCGGCGCATGCCATCTTGATTCGCCGTTTATTCGTGATGCCGCAGAAAACCTTAATGTTCAAGACGGCATTATGTGGATAGAGAATATTGGTAATCTTGTTTGCCCTGCCGAGTTTTTCATCGGTGAGCATATAAAGATGCTTATAGTTGGCGTTACTGAGGGAAGCGACAAGCCTTATAAATATCCCTTGGCTTTTGAAAAAGCCGATGTAATTTTACTTAATAAATGCGACTTATTGCCATATGTCGATTTTGACGAGGATTTCTTCATGGCAGGAGTAAGAAAACTTACAAATGCCCCTGTTATCCATATTTCATCAAAAAGCGGCGATGGTATTGATGAGGCGGTCAATTGGATATTGAGTGTAAAAAAATAAGCATAACCGGTACAGTACAGGGCGTAGGTTTTCGCCCGTTTGTGTGCCGTCTGGCAAAAGCTTGCGGCATCTTCGGTTCGGTGCAAAATACCGGAGGTGCTGTATTAATTTATTGCTGTGGAAGCAGTATGAATCTTAATGCTTTTATTGATGGAATTAAAAATCACGGAATTCCGAATGCAAAAATAGAAAGCATGGTTATAAATGATACACCACGTTTTCAAGCCGATAATTTCGAGGTAATTGAAAGCGGTTATCATGATTTCGGTGCACGTTTTATCTCGCCTGACTTAAAGCTTTGCGAAAACTGTGCCAAAGAGATTTTTGATGCACAAAACAGACGAAACGGTCATTTTTTCAATTCATGCGTTAATTGTGGACCTCGTTTTTCAATGATTGATAAATTGCCATATGACCGAAAAAATACAACGATGGGCGAGTTTCTGCTTTGCAAAGAATGCGAAACTGAATATACAACTCAGGAGGATCGGCGCTTTCATGCAGAAAGTATTTGCTGCAATGAGTGCGGTCCTGTTTTGATTTATAATGAAAAAGACGGAACGATTCTTGGCGAAAACGGCTTTCAAAAAGCCGTAAAAGCAATTAAGAGCGGAAAAATTATAGCTCTTAAGGGCATAGGAGGTTATCATTTCTGCTGTTTGCCGTCTTGTGAAGACTCTGTGGGGGATTTACGAAAGCTAAAAGGTAGGGATAACAAGCCTTTTGCAGTGATGTTTAAGGATATTGATGAAATTCGCGAGAATTGTGAAGTAAATGAATATGAACAAGAACTGCTTTTATCAAACCCAAGCCCGATTACAATATTAAAAACGAAAAAACCTTTTGCTTATCCGAATGTTAACGGAAACACGAATACTTGCGGCTGCTTTTTACCGTATACTCCGCTCCATAAGCGATTGCTGCATGAAACAGGCTGCCTTGTTATGACAAGTGCGAACGTAAGCGGTTCACCGATTATTAAAGACGATGAAGAGATGCTCAGGTTTTTAAATGAGGAAGAGTCTTTGTATGGTGTAGTCAGCAATGGGCGTCGAATTGTTCGTAGAGTTGAGGATTCCGTTGTGCGTGCCGTAGGGGCTAAAACCCAGATAATAAGAAGAGCCAGAGGTTATGTTCCAACTGCGATTCAACTTAATAATAAAGCTGATTTTATTGCAATGGGAGGCGATTTGAAAGCTGCATTTTGCCTTGTAAAGAAAAACAACGCTTATTTAAGCCAATATTTTGGCGATCTTGAAGACGAGGGCGTTCAAAGTGTTTACTCAGAAGCGATAAAAGATTTTCAAAGCCTTTTCGATGTGAAACCGAAATTTGCCGTTGTCGATAAGCATCCGCTGTATCTTTCGGTTCAAGCAGCAAAATCAATGTCCTTGCCGATAAAAGAAGTGCAGCATCACCATGCACACATTGCAAGCGTGATGGCAGAGCATCAAATTAAAGATAAAGTGATTGGCGTTGCTTTTGATGGCACAGGCTATGGTGATGATGGGAATATCTGGGGCGGAGAGTTTTTTATTTGTGAAAAATCCGAATATCAACGAGTCGGACATTTAAAATATACAAAAATCCTTGGCGGCGACAGTTCAATGAAAGACGCTCTTAAAACACGCACATGCTTTTTACATGCCTGCGGACTTTCAGAGAACGGAACATTGGCTGAAACCATAAACGCTGCGCTCGACTGTGACATTAACACAGTTTTGTCTTCAAGTATGGGAAGGCTGTTTGATGCGGTTGCTGCTCAATTCGGTTTTGAATATAACGGCTATGAGGGCGAATGTGCCATAAAACTTGAGCAATTGGCGCAGGAAGCTATAGATAAAGATATTTCGCCGTATAAAATGAATTTTGAAATCTTGAAAGAAAACGGCGAATTAATTGCCGATTACAGCAAAATATTTTACAATATATTAAAAGAAAAACAATGTGACATTCGTGCTCTTGCACTAGGATTTCATTATGCTGTGGCAGATATGGTGTTTAATATGTGCCTAGAAATACGTCAAAATGAAGGTATAAGTGATGTTGCATTATCGGGCGGAGTATTTCAAAATATTATTTTGCTCAGTACTTGCGAAAGACTATTAAAAGAAAATGGTTTTAATGTATATATTAATCATCTTGTGCCGCCAAACGACGGTGGAATAGCATTAGGGCAGGCGTTTATCGCCTCGCACCTTTAAAATGAGGAGTTATTATGTGTATAGCAATTCCTGCGGAAGTTATCAGCATCGACAATGAAAACCATACAGCAGAAGTGAAAGCTTCAGGCAACAGCATAAAAGTGAACATCAGCCTTGTTTCTCCGAAAATCGGCGATTATGTTCTTGTACATGCAGGTTATGCCGTTGAGATAGTAAAAAAGGAATCGGCTCAGGAAATTGCCGAATTATTAAGGGAACTTGAGGAGTTTTCAGCAGAGTAATTTTCGAAATTTACAAAAGTAATGGGATATTTATGAAATTAGAACAAGTCATCTCTGCTTTGCAGAATTATAAAAAAGAAATAAAAATAATGGAGGTTTGCGGAACCCACACGTCTGCAATTGTAAAAGGTGGTATCCGTGACCTTATTTCTCCGTCCATACGCCTTGTTTCAGGACCGGGATGCCCTGTTTGCGTTACGCCGAAAATGTATATTGACCGTTTAGTCGATTATGCGTTTGCTGAAAACACAACCGTTTTAAGTTTCGGAGATATGTTTAAAGTTCCCGGCACTAAATATTCGCTTTCAGAAGCAAAAGCTGAGGGAGCATCGGCGGAAGTTGTTTATTCGCCGCTGCAAAGCATTGAACTGGCAAAATTGCATCCTGAAAAACAATTTATAGTTACCGCTGTGGGATTTGAAACTACGGCGCCGATTTATGCGTTGCTTATTGAGGAATTAATAAAAGAAAATATTAATAACGTAAAAATTTTAACATCTTTAAAAACGATAATTCCTGCGCTTCGCTTTTTATGCGAGCATGAGGTGGTGGATGGGTTTCTTTCTCCGGGGCATGTAAGTGTAATTATCGGCAGCGACGCTTATAATGAGCTTTGTGAGAATTACAAAAAGCCGTTTGTAATTGCAGGGTTTGATACTGAAAAAATTCTTTTAGCGATTTACGATATAATTTATCAGATTGAAAAAAAAGACGTTCGTGTTGAAAACATGTATGAGAGCGTTGTCTCAAAAAAAGGGCAGAAAGCTGCGCTTTCAATACTTGATAAGTATTTTGAAAGCTGTGACGCTTATTGGCGAGGTGTAGGCGAAATCAAAGATTCGGGACTTATTCTGAAAGAAGAGTTTAGCCGATTTGATGCGGGAAGCAGGTCTGTGTTACCAGACAAAGCAGACAAGCATTGCCGATGCGGCGAAGTAATATTGGGTAGGATTTATCCAAACGAATGTGCAATGTTTGGCAAGGCTTGTACACCGCTTCATCCAGAGGGTGCGTGTATGGTATCTTCAGAGGGAGCATGCGGAATCTGGTATGCAAACGGAGGGGCGAATTAATGAAAATCAATTTGAGCCACGGAAACGGCGGCATGGAAACAGCAAAACTGATTGATGAAATCTTTATGCCATATTTTAAAAATGAATACAGCAAGGGTATGGAGGACGCAGTTACGCTTAAAACGAGCGGTGAAATTGTTTTTACTACCGATAGCTTTGTTGTTAATCCGATTTTTTTTCCGGGCGGAGATATAGGAAGTCTTGCAGTTTGCGGTACAGTAAATGACATCTCTACAGCAGGTGCTGTGCCGAAATTTTTAAGTATAGGCTTTATAATTGAAGAGGGCTTTCAAACCGATAATCTTCATAAAATCGCAAAGTCAGTGCGTGACGTTGCTGATGAAGCAGGCGTAAAAATCGTTACAGGAGATACAAAAGTAATCGAAGGTAACGGAGGAATTTACATAAATACAGCAGGCATCGGAGAGATGAAAAGCAGTTCAGTGCATATCAGCGATGCAAAAGACGGCGATTTGCTTATAGTTTCAGGCGATTTAGGTGACCATCACGCTTGTATTCTAAGCAGCCGTATGGGTATTCAAAACAATATTAAAAGCGATGTTGCTCCTCTAAACGGTTTGGTTCAGGCTTTGATAAGCGAAAATATTAATATTCGCGGAATGCGTGATATTACCAGGGGAGGTCTTGCAACAGTGCTCTGCGAGATTTCAAAGTCTTGCGGCTTTCGTATTGAAATTAATGAAGAAAGCCTTCCGGTTTCTAAAGAAGTTTCGGGGCTTTCGGGAATTCTGGGGCTTGACCCTCTTTATATGGGCAATGAAGGCAAAATGCTTTTTATAATCCCAAATGAGGAAGCAGAAAACGCAATTAATATTTTAAAAAGCAAAAAGTACGGAGAAAATGCAACTGTTATCGGACAAATTTCAAGCGGAAACGGTGTTGTTTTGCGAACAAAGCTTGGCGGCAAACGAATTTTACAGCCACTTATGGGAGAGGGTTTACCGAGAATATGCTGATTGGCATATTTTTGTGCTTTATTGCGTGATTTTTACCCTTAAAGTAACGTGAAATATATTTTAAATTTATTAATTGATTTTTTATATAGCGAAATGTATAATAAAATGCAGAAAAATGTAAATTTGAAGAGGATGAGGGCTTGGGAATAAAAAATAAAAAAAGGATAAAAAAAAGAATTATTATTCTGCCGATAACTGCTGTAATTATTATCATAGCAAGTGTTTGGATTTGGCATTCTTTTTTTGGGTCAATAAGTGCAACAAAATCAAAACCTTCCGCTGTTGCAGAGGCTGAGGATGGGTATCGTGTAGGCTGTGCTATTTCTTCAAAGGGATCAGGATTTTCAGGAGCAGGCTTTGTAACAGATTTTAAAACAAACGGCAGGCTGGATGTATCTCTTCCTGTTAAAGAAGCAGGTTATTATCAAGTTGGAGTTCGCTTTTCCAACGGAATCGGCAAAAACCAAGCCATGACTTTAATGTTAAATAATACATTTAGCAAAAGATTCTCATTTGGGAGCTTAGGTGAAACAGGAAAAGCCTGGCAGACGAAATATATTAATATGTATCTGAACAGTGGCACGGACACAATTGAATGTTCAAGAAGCAAGCATGACGGTTCGGTAGCCTTTGATTATTTTTATCTCCTAAAAGATAAAAATAACGGTAATATTTGCGGCTCTGAAAATGCCGATGTTATCGGAAAATGCTCTTTCAAGCAAACAAAATCAGGCCATAATGTTGACGAATATGTTACAGATTTTAAAGCAAAAGGCGACCGTGCTGATTTTTCGTTCTTCACTGAAACACAAGGAACTTATCGTGTTTTAATAAAATATAGAAATCAATTGGATAGCAAACAAGTTTTGAAAGCATCTTTAAATAATAAAAACCAGCAGCTTGTTACGTTTAAACCTTCAAGCTCATGGAATACAAAAGAAACGACGTTTAATTTAAATCAGGGATTTAACACGCTTTCTTTTCAGTATTTTGAAGATAATTCAAATGTTGATATTGAAAATGTATCTTTTGAACCGATATCTTCTGATGTTCAAATGATTATTGCTCCGCATCCTGATGATGAAGCGCTTGGTTTTTCAGGAATTATTCAAAATGCATTGTCAAATCATAAAGAAGTAAAAGTTGTTCTTGTTACAAATGGCGATCTTAGAGGTCAAAATGTTGGGCATAGGCGTATTAATGAAACAATTAACGCAATGGAGTCTTTGGGAGTTAAACAGGATGACATCTATTTTTTAGGATATCCTGACCATTTTATTAGTAATATGTACGATGATAAATCTTCGGATTTTGTTGTCAAGCGCAGTTGGAATTACAGGGGAGATGTAACATATAATGATGTTACTTACGGAAATACATCTCCAAATAATCCGTTTTATGCGCCTGATTATCATTGTCTTGTGACTGGTGATCATGCGGCGTATACAAGAACAAATTTGCAAAGCGATCTTGAATCGATAATAAATAAATATATGCCTTCGGATATTTATACAACGAATTATTATGATACTCATCCTGATCATCATGCTGTTTATGAGTTTACTATCGATGCCATTCTTGATATAAAAAAGAATATATCCCAAAGTTATTCTCCAAAACTTCATTCTACCATTATTCACGACAGCAGGAAATATCCAGACCATATTATCAGAAATTGGCCGGAACGGTACCAGACATTCAATTCATTCTATTCGGATCCGCAATCCTTTACCGAGCCTTTCGGGCTATTCCAGTATACAACGTTAAATTGGGATGATGTACAAAGATTTAAGCTGAATCAAAAAATGATGAAGAATAAGCATGATGCAATTGATATGTATACATCACAAATGAGTACGGCACCGTTTTTGTTCTCTTTTGTTAAAAAAGATGAATTTTATTGGACGGACGATTTCAGCAACATTGCCCCTCTTGCAACTGTAACAGCTTCTTCTGAAAACACCCAAAGAGGCGAATATGCATCCAACGCTGTTGACGGTTTAGCAGACGGTTCACCCGGTAACCCGAAATTTGAATGGGTAGCAAACAATAGCGATACAATAGGAGCTTGGCTGCGGCTTGATTTTAAAAAGGATTATAAAATCAATAAAATCACTTTACAGGACAGGCGAAGCCTGAAGGACAATATCACAAGCGGAGTGTTGAGCTTTAGTGACGGATCATCTGTTAGTGTTAAAGACTTACCGGAAAACGGTGCGCCGCTTACTGTGAATTTCCCGCCTAAAGACATAACATGGGCGAATTTTACCGTTACAGGTGTTAGCCCCGAAACAGATGCAGCAGGATTATCGGAAATTCGTGTATTTCCTGTTCGATAATCGATGTTATTCATATATAAGAGCGAAGAATAACAAAAACTTGACAATAAAACATACATATGATATTATGTTAAAGCCGCTTATTACGGGCTCCTTAAGAGAGCATCCTGCTCCGCCTGCGTGATTTGAGGACGGCATATTTCCTCAATATCTGTTTAATAGCGAGATTTTACGAAAGTAGGGTTCCAAATGTATGCAATAATTCAAACAGGCGGAAAGCAATACAAAGTAGAAAACGGCGACGTTCTCTATATTGAAAAGCTTGACGCAAACCTCGACGATGTTGTTGAATTCGACGTTGTTGCAATCAGCACTGATGACGGTCTTACAGTGGGCGATCCGCTGGTTAAAGGCGCAAAAGTCAAAGGCAAGGTAGTAAAATTCGGTAGGGGCAAGAAAATTATCGTATTTACTTACAAGCCGAAAAAAGGCGAAAAAAGAAAAATGGGACACAGACAATCTTACACCAAGGTTGAGATCGAATCAATAAACGCTTAAGGCTATGATTGAAGCAATCTTTTTTTCAAAGTCCGAAAAGCTTGTAGGCTTTAATGTTAAAGGACATTCGGGCTATGCCGAAGCAGGATTTGACATTGTTTGTTCTGCAGTCAGCTCCGCATCGTATTTAACGGCAAACACAATTACAGAGGTTTTGAAAATCCCTGCAAATGTTACTGTTAACGATGGCGATATGGAATTGCATATCGATATAAAAAACGCTGATGCTTGCAAAACAATATTAGAAGGCTTTCGGTTGCATTTAGTTTCACTTGGTGAACAATATAAAAAGTATATTCATGTTAAATTTACGGAGGTGTAAGTTATGCTTAAAATAAACATTCAATTATTTGCTCATAAAAAAGGAATGGGTTCCACCAAAAACGGACGTGATTCAGAGTCAAAACGTCTTGGCGTAAAGCGTGCTGACGGTCAGTTTGTTCTTGCTGGAAATATCCTTGTTAAACAACGCGGAACACATATTCATCCGGGCGATAACGTTGGCCGTGGTTCTGATGATACATTATTTGCTCTTATTGACGGTGTTGTCCGTTTCAAGCGTGTCGGTAAAGATCGCAAGGCTGCTTGCGTTTTCCCGGTCGAACAGTAATAGCAAAATAAATAAGCGAGCAAAAGGGTGGAATTGTTTCCGCCCTTTTTTTCAAAAGGTGGCAAAGATATGTTTCAGAACGATTATATTTTGCGTCAGGTTGAGATGCTAAGTCAGTTTATTGCATCTGTTGTATTAAAGAAAAATACAGTGACATATCCTGTATCTCTTGATGAAAACGGACGTTATACCGATGCCGCACAGCTGTATTTAACTCTGATTGATATGATAAAAAAAGGGCAAATCAACGAAGCCGAGGACAAGCTCTTTGATCGCATTGAACTTGATCTTGATACGGAATATCTTGAAATATCTATTGATTTTTACTCTCAGCTGTCACAGATGAGTGAAGAATTTCTGGAGGCTCATGATTTTTCAAAAGAAGAGGTTTTGGAAGGCTTAACGAAAGTAAAAGAACTTTACGGAATCGATATGTAATTAAGGTTATATTAATTTATCGGCAAGGATTGCCGATTGATGAACTTATGAAAGGCGAAGCTATGTTTGTAGATATTGCAAAAATAAAAATTAAAGCAGGAAATGGCGGCGACGGCGCAGTGGCTTTTCATCGTGAAAAGTATGTTGCAGCAGGCGGCCCTGACGGCGGTGACGGAGGCAAAGGAGGAGACATTGTCTTTTTAGCGGATGATAATCTTTCTACGCTTGCCGATTTTCGCTATAAACGCAAATATGTTGCCGAAAACGGGCAGAACGGCCGTGGCGCCAGATGTAACGGTAAAAGCGCAAAACAGCTTGTTGTGCACGTTCCTACGGGAACAGTTGTTAAAGATGCTGAAACAGGGCGAATTATTGCCGATATCAGCAGGAAAGAAGCTGTTGTTATCGCAAAAGGCGGAAAGGGCGGCTGGGGCAATATGCACTTTGCAACCCCGACACGTCAGACACCTCGCTTTGCAAAACCGGGACTTCCAGGTGAAGAAATAGAAGTTACGCTGGAATTGAAACTTTTAGCCGATGTTGGGCTTGTAGGTTTCCCGAATGTAGGGAAGTCCACTCTTGTTTCTGTTGTCAGCGAGGCAAAACCGATAATTGCAGATTATCATTTTACAACAATTACTCCTGTGCTTGGTGTTGTTCGCATGGGGGAGGGGTCATCGTTTGTTATGGCGGATATCCCCGGTCTTATTGAAGGCGCAGGTGACGGCATGGGGCTTGGACATCGCTTTTTACGTCACGTTGAGCGTTGCCGCATGCTTGTGCATATTGTTGATATTTCAGGCAGTGAGGGCAGAGACCCGATAGAGGATTTCAAGATTATTAATGCTGAGCTGAAAAAGTTTAATCCTGAACTTAGCGAGCGTCCGATGATTGTTGCAGGCAACAAGTGTGACCTTGCCACTGACGAGCAAATTGAGAACTTTAAAGAGTTTGTAACAGCACAAGGATATGAATTTTTCCCGATTATGGCGGCTATTCGCTATGACGTTGACAAGCTCCTTAACAGAATTTGGGAGATGCTTTCAACGCTGCCGCCGATTTCAAAATTTGAAGCTGAACCGATTCCTCAGATTGAGGTGGATAAAATCGAGAAAAACGCTGTTACTGTACGCGAGAATGACGGTGTCTTCTTTGTCGAATCTGAATGGCTGCTTAATATTATGAAATCAGTAAATTTTGATGATAGCGAATCGCTGCAATACTTCCAGCGTGTGTTGATTTCAGGCGGCGTTATAGATGCGTTGCGTGAGGCAGGAATAAGTGAGGGCGATACCGTTGTTATTTACGACCTGGAATTCGATTTTGTGGAGTGACAATGAACATGGAACGTCTATTGAACAAGCCATGCAACATTAAGGATTACAGCCCAAAGTCGCTGGCGTTTATCGGTGATGGAGTATTTGATCTCCTTGTGCGTGAGCTCCTGGTTTGTGAGGCAAATTGTCCGCTGAGTGTTCTGAATAAACAAAAAGTTAACATGGTTTGTTGCAAAGCACAGGCGGAATCTTATTTAAAAATTTCTTCATTACTGACAGAGGAAGAGGAAACTGTTTATAAACGAGGTCGTAACGCAAATATAATTAAGCCGAAGAATGCGTCTTTGGCTGATTATCACAGTGCGACAGGGCTTGAATGCTTGTTTGGATATTTATATTTAACTGATCGTATCGAGCGAATTCGTGAACTGTTCAAAGTGATTTCCGAATAAATTCATAAAGAACGCCGCAGGTTTTTAAAGCCTGCGGCGTTTAAATTTATTTTTATTATATGTACAATAAAAAATGTACCGTTATAATTACGGTACATTTAAAAACTATTTGATACTAAACATTTTGAATATAGAAATAAGCGCTTTTTAGCTCAGATGTGTTTGCGGAATGATTTTTGGATGATAATGCTCCCGCTTTGATGGCGGCAATCAAATAAACCAGCAGCAAAATGGAAAAAAGGAGCATAAATATTCGTTTTACTCGTTTCATATAATTTTCTCCTATCGTTATAAAATAACAAAATTATTATATGAAGAAAATCATAATATTATCAAAAAACGAAAAGAAAAAGCAGGCATTAAAGCCTGCTTTGAATTCACTTATTTAAATTTGCGCTTGCGAGCAGCTTCAGACTTCTTTTTGCGTCTGACAGAGGGTTTCTCATATGCTTCTCTTTTGCGCACTTCAGCGATTACTCCTGATCTTGCGCATTGCTTTTTAAATCTTCTGAGAGCACTCTCCAGAGATTCATTATCTTTAATTCTGATTTCTGACATCTATTTCCCTCCCATCTGCCCTAAGGCATGGGTAATGAGTACAATCTAAATAATTGTAGTAATGATTATAACCTAAGTTATATAGGTTTGTCAATAGTACATCAAACTAAATCTATAAAAATAACATAATTCGACATTACAGATTTAAATAAGATTTTACTAGAGCTTCAAGAAGATCATCACGGTCGATTTTACTTATTATTCGACGTGCATTGTTGTGGGTTGTAATGTAGGTAGGATCCTCTGACAGAATATAACCTACGATCTGATTAATAGGATTATAGCCCTTTGCACGCAACGCATCGTACACTACGATTAAAGATTGCTTAATTTCGTCGTCTTTGTCTCCGCCGAGAGAAAACACCATGGTTTTATCTTGCATCGATTCCACCCCCGATGCAGTGATTATATAACATATTTCGAATAAATACAATATAAAATTTATAACAAAATTATTTTCGTATATTTTCTAACAAAAATTCTCCGCTTTTTCAAAATAGCGGAGAATTTTCGATTAATTTATTTTAAAAATGATTTTAATCCCTTAATTTTGCACCGGTCTTTTCAAGAGCAGCCATAATTTTTTTAACACTGCTTTGCACTTCGGTATCTGTAAGGGTTGATTCTTTTGAACGAAGCGTTACGCTGAAAGCAACGCTCTTTTTGCCTGTTTCAATTTGTTTGCCTGTATAAACATCAAAAATCTTAAAGCTTTCAAGAAGCTTCGGAACAGCGGCTTTTACGGCTTTTTGCAGAGCTGATACAGGCAGATCAATGTCGCAGATAACTGCAAAATCACGAGAAACAGCAGGATATTTCGGCAGCGGAGTGTATTTTTTCTGTATTTTTGCATTCTTGTACATTACTTCAATGTCTAAGCTGAAAGCATAAACTTTGCAGTCAATACCATAGTTTTCAGCGACTTTCGGGTGTATCTCGCCGATTACGCCTAAAGTTTCGTCACCTATTGTAAGAACAGCGCAACGCCCCGGATGATAGGCGAATTCTTCGTTTGAAGCAATTACATCGTAATTTTCAATGCCTGTGTTTTCAAGAAGTTCTTCCACAATGCCTTTCGTTACAAAGAAGTCGATATTTTCGCCGTATAATCCGCCTGTCAGCTTATCTTTTTCAATAGGAAGCTTATCAGGTTCAGTCGGAATATATTCTTTTGCAATTTCAAAAAGATAAACATCAGTGTTTCGGTTGTTATAGTTTTTTGCAAGGATTTCCATCATTGACGGCAATGCGGTAGTCCGCATGATGCTTGTGTCTTCGCCCAATGGGTTCTTAATGATAACAGAATTCCTTAGCGGATGATTTTCAGGCATGAGAATTTTATTATAATATTTAGGGCTTATAAATGAATAAGTAATTATCTCTGAAAGCCCGAGTCCTAGCATTGCATCATTGACAGTTTTATAGAATTTTTGCTCATCAGAATATTTTCCGCCAATCGATTTACTTGAAGTTGCAGACGGAATGACGTTATATCCGTAAAAACGAGCGATTTCTTCAGCAATATCAGCTTTGTGGACAAGATCGGGGCGGAATGTAGGTACGATAATGTCGTCCCCATCGAATGTGCACTCGAGTTTTGTAAGAATTTCCTGCATTTTGTCTTTTGATATATCTGTTGCAAGGAAGCCGTTTATCCAGTCAACGTCAAATTTAATACGAACTTCCTCGGGTTTAAAGCAATCATCAATAATCATGCCGTCCATAACATCGCCTGCGTCAAGAAGCTCAACAAGCTCGCAGGCACGCTCTAACGCTGGAACACAGACGTTAGGGTCTAGCCCTTTTTCGAAACGTGAAGAAGAATCAGTACGCATGCCATGCTCTTTTGCAGATAAACGAACAGAGCTGCCAAGGAAGTTTGCAGATTCAAACACTACTGTATTTGTGTCGTCCATTATACCGCTGTATTCGCCGCCCATTATACCTGCGAGGGCAACTGGCTTGTTAGCGTCGGCAATGACAAGATTGCGTGTTGATAGCTTGCGTTCAACACCGTCAAGAGTAGTAATGGTTTCGCCTGCTTTTGCACGGCGGACTTTAATTTCTTTATTATCGATGAATCGAAGGTCAAAAGCATGCATAGGCTGGCCGTATTCTAACATGACATAGTTTGTGATGTCGACCATATTGTTTATCGGACGTACGCCCATTGCACGCAGGCGTTCTCTCATCCAAAGGGGAGACGGTTTAATTCTTACATTTTTTACTATTTTTGCGCAATACATTTTGCAAAGCTCAGGATCTTCAATTTTAACAGAAAGTTCTTTCGTACAGTCTCCTGCTCCTGCTTTTACAACAGGAGCATGAAGCTTTAATTCTTTATTAAACGTAACTGCGGCTTCACGTGCAAGCCCGATAACCGAAAAGCAATCGGGACGGTTTGAGGTTATTTCAAATTCCACTTTTGTATCGTTAAGACCAATTGCGCTGCGAATATCCTGACCGAGCCTACACTCTTCTTCCAAAACAAAAATTCCATCTTCAATAGCATTCGGAAAGTCGTGGGTAGTCAGTCCGAGTTCGGATAGTGAGCACAGCATGCCGTTGCTTTCAACGCCACGAAGCTTGCCTTTTCTTATTTTTCTGCCGTCGGGCAATATGGAATTATCGAGGCAGACAGGGATAACATCGCCCTCTTTTAAATTTTGTGCGCCAGTAACGATTTGAATCGGCTCGGATTTTCCGACATCAATTTGGCAGATAATCAATTTTTCGGCGTCAGGATGGCGTTCAAGCTTTAAGACCTTGCCGACGACAATGTTATTGATTTTTTCGCCCTCAATCTCGTAACCCTCAACTTTTGAGCCGCTCATTGTCATTGCTTCAGAAAACTCCCTGGGAGGCATATTTATATCAACAAATTCATTAAGCCATTTCATTGAAAGATTCATAGTTTTTCTCTCCTCTCTTAAAATTGCTTTAAAAAGCGGATGTCGTTATCGAAGAACATGCGCATGTCGTCTATATTATAACGGCGCATGGCAACACGTTCGAGTCCTAGACCTATTGCATAACCTGTATATTCCTCTGGGTCAATGCCGCAGTTTTGCAGGACTTTAGGGTGAACCATTCCGCATCCAAGAATTTCTATCCAGCCTTCTCCTTTGCACAGTCGGCAACCCTCGCCGTGGCAGCTGAAGCATTGAACGTCAACTTCGGCACTCGGTTCTGTAAAAGGGAAGTGATGAGGTCTAAAGCGTACCACAGAATCTTCACCATAGAGGCGTTTTACAAAAGTTTCAAGCGTACCTTTTAAATCGGCAAATGTTATGCCTTTGTCGACGACAAGACCCTCGATTTGATGAAATAACGGTGAGTGAGTTGCGTCAACGGCATCGCTTCTGTATACACGACCAGGGGAAATTATTTTAATTGGCGGTTTCATTTTCTCCATTGTGCGAATTTGTACGGGTGATGTCTGAGTGCGCAGCACGATATTTTCATTTATATAGAACGTATCTTGCGTATCACGTGCAGGGTGATCTTTTGGAATATTAAGCGCTTCAAAGTTATAATAATCGTATTCGACTTCGGGACCGTCAACAATTTCAAATCCCATGCCGATAAAGATTTCTTTGATTTCATCAAGAACAATTGAAAGAGGATGCTTTTGACCAAGTGCATGGCGTACCCCAGGCATGGTTACGTCAAGTTTTTCGTCTTTCAGCTTCTGTTCCTGTTCGGAAGCTGAAATTTTTTCGCTTATTTCATCAATTCTAGCTTCGATAAAGCTTCTTACTTCGTTAGCAAGCTGCCCCATTATCGGACGTTCCTCGGGGGAAAGTCCGCCCATTTGTTTCAAAATTGATGTAAGCTCGCCCTTTTTACCAAGAAATTTAATGCGCAGTGCTTCAATTTCCGAAGCATTCTTTGCTTC
>JAUZPX010000236.1 GCA_030705695.1 Bacillota bacterium | reverse complement strand
TTTAATTCAAAGATTGATTTTAAATATGCAAATGTCGGTCTTCGGTCTACGTCCATTATTGTTGTACATCTCCTGAGCATAACAAGCTGTTTGCCACTTTGTTTATAGCTGTTGTATTCTACTACTTATTTTGAAAATATTCAATACAAAATAAGCTTTTTTCTGATTTTTATGCGAAAAAGTTATTTTTGCGTAGGTAAAACTTCATAAATACGAATAAAATTTTGAGCATTCAAGTAACCGCTTTCAAAAAACATAAAATGTGCAAGTGTTCCCATTAAGCAGATAATATTGACATGAATAATATTCGTATTATAATAATACCGTTGCAATTTTTTATGAAAGGGTGTCGGAAATGTTATCAAAATTAAAAACTGTTCTGACGCCTTTTATTTTGTTTGCACTTTTGCTCTCAAGTGCCTTTATTCCTCTGGCTGTTCAAAACGATAACCTCGCTCCAACCAGTGAACGCAAAACCGGAATTATGGTAATAATTAATTACATTGAAGGGAATATATGCAGCCAGGAAGAAAGCAACGAAACTTTCATACGCTCGGGACTGCACATAATACCCGGTCTTGGGACAAGCTTCTTTAACATATCCACTGTATGCAGCACAGTACTGTTGTTGGTTGTGTATTTTTTATATTCAGGTTTATTGCAGTTCAGTTTTAATCCAGTCATGATAGCTGAATTTATGCACCTTGGCGATGGTATGAAGTAGCCGGGTTGGCGAGCAATTAAAATTTATAAACACCTGCTAATTTTAATAGGAGGAATAATATTTGAAAAAGTCAAGATCAGCACACTTTTTGGATTCCAAAGCCACATTTTTTATTGTATTTTTGATTTCGGCTCTACTCCTCTCGCTAGCTCTTTTTGGCCTTAGAATAGGAGATTTCCAAATCAAAGGCAGTAAAGATATGCGTTTCGGTATAGATATTCGCGGAGGCGTCGAAGCTACTTACGCTCCTAAAGATTTGGGCCGCGCTCCGACAAGCGAAGAGCTTGATAAGGTAAAGACAATTCTGGAATCCCGTATGGACGCAGCTAACATCTCCGACCGTGAAATAACGGTGGATAGAATAAACGGCGATGTCATCGTCAGATTCCCCTGGCAGTCCCAGGAGAAGGATTTCAATCCTGAAAACGCCATAAACGAGCTTGGTCAGACAGCTCAGCTTTCATTCAAAGACCCAAGCGGCAACACCGTGCTGCAGGGTTCGGATGTAAAAAAGAGTTTTGCCCAGATGGGGAATGACGGCAAATACCAAGTCGCACTGCAGCTTACAGATGAAGGCTCAAGTAAATTTGAAACTGCCACCGGAAATCTTGTCGGCAAAGCAATTTCAATCTACATGGATCAGACACTAATATCCTCTCCGACGGTGGATCAAAAAATCAGTGGAGGGAACGCGGTAATCACACACATATCCACCCTTCAAGAAGCAACAAACCTCGCAAACAAAATTAACTCAGGCGCGCTGCCTTTTTCAATGGTCGTTAATAAC
>JAUZPX010000235.1 GCA_030705695.1 Bacillota bacterium | reverse complement strand
GTATGGAGAATGTGATGAACCGGCAAATCCTTATATTCACGATGTATGCGGTGAAATATGGGTTGATGTAAACGGTTTAAAGGGTCCAAATATTTTGGGTCTGGATAATTTTTGGTTTTATTTATCCAGTGATGGTCGTATTTCTCCTACAGGATCTAAGGGTGAGAGTTGGGGCTATAGTTTTGATGAACGTTGTAAAAACTATAGTATAAACCATGACGGCATGGGGTGTACTGCTTGGGTTTTACAAAATGAAAATTTAGACTATAGAAAATGCAGCAATTTAAGCTGGGATGGTCCTACTACTTGTCCATAAAATGAATTAGTCCGTAGGGTGCGTTTGTATATTGACCTTGGGCTTTTGCTTGTTTTGTATATTCGAACGCACTATCTTAAATTGCGGAATCGAATGCTGGTGCGTTTTGTCGAACGGCACCCTACTTTGGTGCTAAGTGAATAAGCAAAAGGCAAATGGTGAAATGTGAAAAGCTGGAAGAATATACAAATTAAATATTTTTGTCATTCTGAGGCTTTAGCCGAAGAATCTAATGAGATCCTTCGCTATGCTCAGGATGACGTAAAGTGCAAAGCACTTACATAATCATGTTGGTGGGATGGTAATCCCACCCTGCGTTGATAATTATTGTGCCTGAGCGCGTGGGGGGTCTTGCTTGTCAGAATCGCCGTTAACCTCTTTCATCCCTTGTTCTTGGGCTTGGCGTGCCTGATTTACTTGCTGTATTGCCTGCTTTTCAACCTGTTGAACATTTTGCATGGTCTTTTTGTCAACGCCGTTATCAGTTGGGCCTGTGCCGAAATGCAACAGGGGATTAAACGCCCAGATAATTATTGCTATAAGTATTACGATTAATATATTCCACATGGTTTCTCGCCTTAATTCAATTTTGTTTGTTTTATGTTTTTGTAAACTGTAATCTGTAAACTGTAAACAGAAATGAAATGTAAAAGATGAAAAGCGAGCTTAAACTCAGTTCCCGGTTTACAGTTCACCGTTCACTTTTTTAATAACTTCACTAACCGCTGCTTCCGGCGTCATTGTTGTCATTTCGCTTGCGCTTCTGGGTTTGAATTCCACAAGGCCTTCTTCAATGGTTTTTCCTACTGTAATTCTGTATGGGAATCCTATTAAATCGGCGTCTTTAAACTTGAATCCGGCGCGTTCGTCCCTGTCGTCTAACACAGCTTCAACACCATTTTCGAGCAATTTTTCATAAATTTCAACAGCTGTTTTCATTTGTTTTTCGTCTTTGACATTCACAGGAACAACTATTGCATGGTAAGGCGCAATTGCGACAGGCCAGATTATACCGTTTTCATCGTGATATCTTTCAACAGCAGCTGCAGCTGTTCTTGAAATTCCTATGCCGTAACAGCCCATTATATAAGGCTTTTCTTTGCCGTTAACGTCTGTAAAGACAGCATTCATAGGTTTTGAATATTTTGTACCCAATTTGAAAATGTTTCCGACTTCGATTCCTCTTGTTACCTTCAAAGGCTCAGAGCAAACAG